>CAZGVZ010000824.1:0-1970 GCA_964529145.1 uncultured Fibrobacteraceae bacterium
TGACTTCGTTTGTGGTTTCGACTCCCGCGACTCCGGAGGTACAGCCGTGAATGAATGCGGAAAAAGCGCACAGGAGCAGCGGATAAAGCGGTTTAATCGACATTATGGCTCCTTCCCTTTTCATCGCGGGGCAGCGTAAGCGGGAAGCATTGAAAATTGATCTGGTAAACTCTTTCGGGATCGCGGCATTTTCGTTCGATTTCCGTGATTTCGGACCTGGCCTTTCTGATGACTTCCCGGATTCTGTCGAACGCGTCGGAGGAAAGAGCCATTGTCAATGTCGAAAAATCCCGCTGCCCCTTCGGTACGGTGTCGAGCGCCCGCGCGGCTATCTCCGACATCGCTACCTGAAACGCGTGGATCGCGACGCTCTCCCATGAGTCCCCGGTTGTGAGAAAAGGCTCCGCCCTGTGTTCGCCTCCCTCCTCGTCCCTCCTGAGGTAGCCTATACGTCTGAGGAGGTCGATGGCTTTCCGTACCCTTGATCCGGAAACAGGGGTCATGAACAGCGATGCGAGTTTTTCCGTATCCTCCCGGGTGCCGACGATTCTCAGTAGTTCATACAGCGCGACATTGTACCATTGCTCGAAAAAGCGGTGGTTTTCATCGGGAACCAGCGTGTTGCGTTCGCTGCGCAACCGGAGAATTTCGCGATAGCACTCCCTTCGCCGCCTCTCGTCCTTGATGGTCTCGAACGATACCAGAAGCGTGAAGTACTCGGCTTCGCGTTTCTTGAGACCAAGAAAGGAAATCATCTTGGGAAGAAGCGTGGAGCCGAGCCCCCTGCTGCCGGTCAGTATCCTCGAGAAGGTTCCGGAACCGATTCCGAGCCGCGCCGCGGCGCTGCGAAACGAGAAGTTACGGTTCTTTTTCTGCTTGTCTGCGAGAGCGTCCCGTATGATGTCCCGATAGTTCGAATAAGTGAAGATACTCTCCATCGTCGTACTTCCTGCAGCTTACCTTCGTTCGAGGACAACGGAACCCGGTCGCATCCGGGGGGTGGTATAAAGGTAAAACCCGGGGACTTCGCGACCGTGCCGTGTCGCGAGAAGCCTGCCGTTGAGCTGCAGGCCAATGGCGGTCCGGGAGCTGAGAAGCGTGGTCCGGGCCGGGAACATATGAGCCGTCGTTGAGGCCTGATCGACAGAAACCGTAAATTCGGCATCGTTTTTGTCGATCGCGGTCGCTCGGGTCACCACGAACGCGGAGAGGCACTCCTCCTGAGCGGGTATCCTCAGGCGCAATACAGTGCTTCCGTCGTCGATCAGGATCGTGGAGGCCGCGAGAACGGTGAACACCGCTTTCGACAGTGCCTGGTCGACAGCGGCGCTCAAAGCGGTCGCCGGCAGCGGCGCCGCTACCCCGGCCTCTAGGATGGAGAGTCGCAGGGGATCGTAGGAGCAGTCGACCACGAGGCGTTTGAGTTCGGGCAGATCCTTCCCGGTCAGTGCGACCGTCAACCTTCCGTCCGAAAAGGAGGTGGTCACGGAAATCCCCGGTGCGCCGGAGACCGTTGTTACCCAGAAAAGAAAAAACGCTCCCGCGGCGAGCGCCGCGGCGGGCGAAGAGTGTTTATCCCGAGAGATCATCGGGAGCCTCCATGAATTCGACGGGCCCAGAGAGACCATGAGCCCAGTGCATCGAAGTGACGGATCACGCGGACAGTGTCGGGTCGAGTATCCTTCCCATAAATAATATCGTTCCGGTTACTTTGTCACGGATCATGAAAATGAACGGCCTGTTCACGACGAAAATCGCTTCGTTCGGGTCGATCGAGGTTCTCTGGAAAACCACCGCGGTGGCGGCAGCCGCTTCGGTCCCTTTTTCGTCGACAGCGATGAACGCCTTGTGTACGATATCGGAGATGTACAGATCGATATCGGAGATTCCGGAAAAGTCGGCCCCTGCGCCGAACGCGTCGGTCATGCCGAGCTTCTTCAGCGGCTCGACAAGGGATATGGAGCTGGACG
>CAZGVZ010000825.1:0-1970 GCA_964529145.1 uncultured Fibrobacteraceae bacterium
TGTTGTACTCCTGGCGTGACTGCATGCCGAGGAACCGGTCATCGTCCATTTCCCCCTTGAGTATGTCCATCAGGGATCGTCCCTTGATCCCGAACTGGTAAAGCATCATGTCCTTGAGCCCTTCGATACCCTGGTTTTCGAGCAGCCCGGTACTTATATAGTTGTTTTTCAGATCGGATGTCGCGGTGTACGTAACGGAGAACTGGCGCAGTCCGATCAGGTCCGACCCCTTCTCCACCGTCTTGAAAAAGCCGCCCAGTGCGATCTTCTCCGTGGCTGCGGCAAGATCACCGAAAAGTTGGCTGAAATCGAGCGTCCCGTTGAGTGTGGTGCCCGATTTGATTCCCGTACTGAGGTATGGCGTGGAATCTGAAAGCCAGTGGACGACCGCCGACGAATAATCGCTCGAATAGTTCGCCGAGGTGGTGAGCCATTCGAAAAACCTGGGATTCAGGTTGAGACCCGCGTGCTGCGTCCGGTCCTTTTCCCCCCAGAGAATCAACTGTCTCTTCCAGATGCGGTCTCTCTTGAATATCGCCTTTCCTTTTTCCCACGTCTCCCGGTTGGCTGCGTCGATCAGATCGCGGTTCACTCCGAGGGAATACTCCATGTCGATCACAGGCGACCACGGAGAATAATCGATGCCGAGATTGTGGCGCACCGTATATGTCCTCTGGGAGCTCGACACTCTCCTCCAGCTGTCGACCTGCCGGTTCTTGGTGAAATTTATATCCGCCACATCGATGCTGAAGCGTTCCGGCAGAAAGGTGAATTCGTACTCCTTGACCCGGGAGGGAAGCCATTTGGGTCCGCCTTCCCTGAAGGGCTTGAATGTCAGCCGCTCGGGATCATAGGGCGTGAGGTCGTACTGCACTTTTCCGCTGTAGGTGTCGGAGGTGTCCCTTTTCGCGAAGAGCGAATCGGTGTCGGGATTGATGCCGTAGCGGGTCTCGCTCATAGTGGTGCTGTAACGAGCGTCGGCGGTCCACCGGTCCGCGAGCAGGTTGACGACCGGGTTGTCGGCTCGGTTCGTCTTCTTGTAGCCAGTATAATAGGTCCGCCCCACGTTTCCGGTCTGGAACTGCTCGGACCGGGTGACGCTATTGCCCCGCTGTGCGATCCCGGCCATCGACATCGCCGCGTCCTTGACTATGTCGATAAAGCCGTCGGGGTCACCCTTCTTATTGACGAGATATACATCGGTCTCGTTCTTGAGTTGAGGCCTCATGATCGAGCTGTTGTATGAGACTCCCACCGGCAGCGACACTCCCCATTCGTTCGGCAGGAATTTCTCGAGCCCGAGGGTCGCCCCCACGCTTCCCGTAACCTGTGTATTGTCCGGCAGGTTACCGGTTTCGGTCATGCGGCGGAAGTTGCCGTTTTCATACTCCATCCTGGCCTGGAGCGAAAGCAGGTCCGACCATTTCATCGACACGTCGGCGCGCGAGGCCCAGCCGTTGATGTTCCTTATGCCGACCAGCTTCATTTCGTTCACCCATATCTCTCCCGAGAGGGAATCCTTGCCGCTCCGGTTGCCGTCGCGATACACCCCGAGCGCCATCCACTGGATCCGCGAGAAATTGGGCTGCCTGCCCCGGGGCGCCCTGATGCGGAGTGTGCCGTCCGAAGTGTCGATCGCCGAATCGCGGTTGCCGGTCATGTACCGGTCCTTGAGGTCCGAAAGAGATTTGAGGTCGATTTTCACGACGTTGTTCCATTCGGGCAGGATCGGCCTGCTGTACTCGTAATAGGTGGAGTCGTCGGTTCCGAACCGGAACACGAACCTGATATCCCCTTCCCACAACGGCCGTTCCAATTGACGAGTTTTACCGGTGTCCTTTCCGAACACCAGGAGCGACAATTCCCTGTAGGCGGAAAGGTTGAGCGTCTGGTACTGGAGGTTCTTCTTGACAAGAGCCGTATCGCCGTCCGCGAGGTCGACGAAGTTCAACCTGAGCGACTGCTCGATC
>CAZGVZ010000826.1:0-1954 GCA_964529145.1 uncultured Fibrobacteraceae bacterium
TTCCAGCTTCGACAGAGTACTGCGTGCATTTTGCCGGCAAACATGTCGGGAAGGGCAAAAGCCCTGACTGAAAACGGAATGGGCTGTAAAAGGAAACGGGTCTCGGTATCGAAGCCGGGCGGCGGATCCGTGTCCACTTCGATTTTGATCTTGAGAACCTGCCCGGGCGGAATAGTCGCAGTTAGGACCTCAGTGGTATTGATGACAAGGAGATGCTTTAAAGTATCGGCCTTGAGAAACGCTGACTGAATTGCGCTTGGACGAATCTTTGGTTTCCCGGTCACGGTTGCACCAAATCCGAACGAGCGGATCTCCTTTTCGAGAGCATTGCAGTAGCGGGAGAGATCGAATTTCGCTGCAGGCTGCAGCAATGAAAAATCCAGGTCTTCGGAATAGCGATCCATCCCATAGAGGATGCGAAGCGCCGTGCCTCCATAAAACGCCGCCCTTTCGAAAAAGCGACTTCGCCACAGGCCAAGGAGAGCAATCTCCTGCAAAATCTCGCGCAGGGCTTTTACATCGTCTTCCACTCTCCTGCGTTCGTATCGTGCCAACATCCGCGCTACGGCTTCATTCATGGGGTCCTCCGCCTTTTTGCAGCCGTGCTACAACCCTATGGAGTAATCGCAGCTTGCGAGATTCATATCGTGCAGCGAGGATTGCCAGGGTATCGGCCCTCAGCTTTTCGAGGCTTTCAGCATCGATCCGCAGATTTTGCATCAGATACTTGCGCATATCATCCTGGGTGCGGATGCCGGTTCCGCGATCGTCCTGGATCTTATCTGCAAGGGCTTTCTCCGGAACTGCGATCAGGAAAGGCCGATCTCCTTCGAGCTGAACCTGATCAACGCCAACGGGAAATGCAGCCGGTGAAATCCGGTGATAAATAAACAATCCAACTGGGGTGACGAAACGTCGGCTTCTGCCGGTGGTCACTGATGTGATGGATTCAACCCGTTCCGGGATCAGGCCATGATAATGGAGGGCATAATCAAGCGAGATGCAGGATGGGCCATAAATCATGTTTGCCAGAATTTCCCGGGAAAAGGGACGTCGAGCATACATCGGGCCGAAGATATAGATGCCCTTCTTCACGCGGATAATCGAGTTTTTCCTGAGGAGACTGGTGATTTTATCCCGCGGTCGTTCGTACTTCTTCAAACTATCCAGGAGAGTCTGGTAGTCAAACTCTTCTCCAGCAATTCGTCTTCTCAGATCATCAATCATGATGTCTTGCTCCCAGATCGATCGAGCTGACCGGGAAAATATAGCATATAATTACATAGTATGTCGACATATCGTCGACATACTATGACGATAACGACATAAATCAGGTGGCAACCATCACTTTGTCAGGTAGGCAACTTCAAACTCGATGCAAGGAACTTTACTCTGTTGAATACGTCAACATCGTATTTTCGACGGGAAATTGTTTTTATCACACCCTCTGCTGTGCGCCAAAATTGACCACTCACAAAAAGAAATGGTGCGGGATGAGATTTTTTTTGTTTTTTCCACTGTCCGGTTCTCACTCGCTTCAGCCTGTGAGGTTGAAGTTCATGGACCAATCCGATAAAAGAAGCAACCAACTCTGCAAAAGCTGACATGTGTTTTGCTTCTGCAAATGTAATCAGTTTATTGTTCTGAACAAATTCGTCAGTATTGAGTTCAGAAAGGTCCAGATCTTCGATAACAGCAACATCGAGACAGATGTTAGCTGCTGGCGCTTCATTATCCCTGTGGTGTTTTGTAGCCACTCGTAGTTGATGCCGAATCTGGAAGACATTTCCATTTGAAGAACACCTTACATAAGAATATCTCGATGGCCTCCCCCGCGTGCTGAACTTTAGCCTAAACACTTCTTTGTTTTCTTTATTTTTCGGATTGATAACCTCGACAGTCCATTCTGGCCGTGCTTTAAACCAGGCAACCATCTGAGCAAATACAAATGCTT
>CAZGVZ010000827.1:0-1951 GCA_964529145.1 uncultured Fibrobacteraceae bacterium
AAGGGCGATATAGGTTTTTACGTCGGCAAATACGCCGTTTGGAGCGGTTACGTCATAAACGTAAGATTCGTAGGGACGCCATACGTCTTCCAACTGACCTTGAACGGTTGCAGAAGAGCAAGCACTGAACGAAAACGCGCATGCGGCACAGACGCGGGCGGAATCTCATGGTTCCTGCCGCGTACGTTTCAGCCTGGAGTCGAGCTGGGATCGGATAGAGCTCCTGCGCGGGTTGAGACGGTTGTTCCACGAGAACATGTATTGCAGAGAGGGATGGAGAGCTTTGGGACGGGTCGTGGTCGAAAGCGGTGTGACCGGTGTTCCGTCTGGCCATGATCCCATCGAACACCGTTCGGGAGATTCGGCGCCGAGCGCGATGTCCTTTGCAACTGAATCTCCGGTGAAGGCATACGCAGCGAGTGCGTCGAAATGTCTGAAAATACCGTAATAATCCAGGTTGTCAATCACTCCGTAGATGCTTTGCGGACCATAGGGTACGTAGTGGTTCGCGGACATGACCACGCTGTCGAGCGTATCACTGAAAAGGGTGACGAAACTCTTCTCTCCGGGTGGAATGGACACTGCAGTGAAAAGGTCGACTGCCATCTGATGATCATTGAACATGTCGTCGTCGTACACCATGATGAGCATTTTGATATTTCCGCCGATTTCCCTGAGATCGTTGTCGGATACGCCGAAAAGGTACCATGGGGCCGAGATGAAGAGAAACGCGCCGTTTTTTCCCATTCCTCGCCGGGTGATGAGCCGCGTCGCCGTCCATGGGACAGCTCCTGCGCCGAGAGATTGCCCGAAAATGCCGATTCTGGTGGTGTCGATCCGTTCCGCGTACCGTCGCACCGCCTCATCGAACCCGCCATAGGAGATCTCGTATTTTTCCATCACTGCGCGCTCATCGTTTACAGGGGGCAATGTGGGGTAGGGTGAAAAGATCAGTGCGTAGCCTTTGCTCGCGATGTGTCGCAGCAACTGCGAGTAGAACGCGGTTTTGCCGTTATTGTAACCGTGCAGGAAAAAGATCACCGGCGGCCTGCCGGGCATGTCGGGCAGAAAGACCGAAACTGAATCTCCGGTACCGCTCACCTGGGCGAACCGCTCCTCCAATGTTCTGAAGGGCCCGTTGGAACCGTACCCGTTTTTTATGGGATTTTCTTCCTCAGCTTCCGTATCTTCTTTACTGCGCAGTTCCGCCTTTTTTTCCGCACGGAATTTCAAAACGATGTGACGCGCGAGCTGCGCGATCTTTCTCATCCTGCCGATAATGTTCGCCTTGCGCGCCTTTCGGAAGGCATTCTCGTCGATACGGGGATTACGTATGCTGTTCCACATGTTGACCCATATCCCGCGCGGTATGTGCTGCGATGGAGTGTCGATGATAGAGAGGAACTCCGGCAGGCCCGGACAGGCGTTTCGATCTTTCGCGATGCTCTCTCCAAGAACTTTTGAGAGCGGTAGGGTATCGCTGGAGAATGCATGGCTTGCCGCGACATCGATTGGATGCAGTATACCGCATACGTCGAGGATATTCCATTCGTCCAGAGCGGAACGATTTCCACCGGGAGCGTAGAAATCGGCACGGATTCTACAGTTCTCCCGATCGATACTGCGGATTTTCAGAAAAACCCTCCAGTAGGAGGAAATTCCGAGCATGGCAGCTATATCGACCGCTATCTTGGGGTCATTGAGCCGGTCGTCATCAAAAATCTGAATGACACATCGGATATCGTCGGGAAATGCCCTTAGCGACCTGCCATCAATTCCGCAGAGATACCAGGGCGACATGATGTAGAGAAGGGCTCCCCGTTCCCCCCACGAACGGTTCCGCAGCGCTTTCATGATCGCGGGAGCGGCGCCTCCCCCGAATCCGTGGCCGATCACGGCGATCCGCGAGGTATCGGCGAAATTCCATCGATGCACCGCAGATGCGATATCG
>CAZGVZ010000828.1:0-1941 GCA_964529145.1 uncultured Fibrobacteraceae bacterium
TATTTTGATTTCCTTAATCGGACGATAAATTTACGATGAGATGCGCAGCGGCTGCGAGCAGAATGGATTTGCAGGCGCGAAGGGGCATTATCGGATCTGGTGATACGCCGGAAAAACGGCTACGATCCCGTTATGCCGCTGTCCGCGAAGCAGATCGCGTAAAGGGATCGGTCCTGATTTAGATTATATTTGACCTGTTCGTACCCGGGTGCCGGGCCGGCCAGCTATGGGATTTTGGCCCCTCAGCTTGTTCCCGTTCCTGACTTAAGGAGCCGATTCCTCTTTAGATTCTCCTCCATCGCAGAATTCATCCTGATCGCTTTCACAGAGTGTAATATCCGTTACTGAATCACTCTCATCAAGACTGATTATCCTGATTCCCTGGGTGTTTCTTCCGATGATAGAAATTTTTTCGATATCAGTCCTGATTATATTGCCGTTTTTCGTAATGACCAACAGATCATACCCTCCACTTATTCCTTTCAACGCGATAACTCTGCCGTTTTTTTCCGTTACTTTAATATTAATAATGCCCACACCGCCCCGGTTGGTTTTTCTATATTCTTCCACCTGTGTTCTTTTTCCATAACCTTTTTCAGTGACGGTCAACACATCGTCGCTTTCATTGACAATAATCATGCCCACCACGGAATCATCTTCCTTCAGGGTGATTCCTTTAACCCCTCTGGTGTTCCTGCCCAGTTCCCGAACGGTACTTTCATGAAACCGGACCGCCTGTCCTGAGGCTGTACCGAGAATAATATCCTTGTTTCCGTCGGTGAGCTTGCATTCTATGATATCATCTCCATCATCAAGATTGAAAGCGTTTATACCGTCTTTTCTGATATTGGAATATGCCGACAACGGTTGTTTGTTGACTACACCTCTTCTTGTAACAGCGATGATATAATGCTCGGGATCGAATTTTTCGACGACGACGAAAGACGCGATCTTTTCTCCTTGTTTGAGATCCAGAAGGTTCACAATCGGCTTTCCTTTCGATTGCCTGGCGACTTCCGGAAGCCTGTAGACCTTCAACCAGTAGCATCGGCCCGTATTCGTGAAAAAAAGTATGAATGAATGAGTCGATGCCACGAAAAGAGTCGAGATGAAATCATTCTCTTTGGATTCCATACCTTTGACGCCTTTTCCGCCGCGTCCCTGTGAACGATACGTGGTGACTGCCGTGCGCTTGATGTACCCTTCGTGGGTCATCGTTATGACCATATCCTCTTCGGCTATAAGATCCTCGATATCAACATCGATACCCGAATCGACAATCTCGGTTTTCCTGGGATCTGAAAACCTCATCTTAATGTCCGTCAGCTCCTGAACAACGATATCCAGCCTTAATTTCCGAAAACTCAGGATCTCCTTCATTTTTTCTATTGTTGATAATAACTCGATATATTCATTTTCAATCTTGTCCCGCTCGAGCGCGGTAAGTCGTTGTAGTCTCATCTCAAGAATGGATTTGGACTGTATGTCGCTTAACCCGTACCGTTCCATAAGGCTGGCGTGGGCTGCCTCAATGGATGGGGACGCTTTGATAATGGCAATTATGTCGTCTATATGATCGATCGCAATTCGGAGGCCTTCAAGAATATGGGCTCTTTCCTGCGCCTTTTTGAGTTCGAACTGGGTTCGCCGAACAATCACATCGCGCCGATGCTCGATGAAATGATTAATAATTTCCTTGAGGTTCAGCAATGCCGGCTGCAAATTAACAAGCGCAAGGTTTATAATTCCAAACGTCGATTGTAAGGACGTGTATTTGAAGAGCTGGTTAAGAACCACTTCGCCGAATTCATCTTTTTTTATGGCGATGACGATTCTCATACCCTGGCGGTCCGACTCATCCTGAATGTACGATATTCCTTCTATCGTTTTTTGGCGAACAAGGTCGGCAATTTTTTCGAGAAGCGTGGTTTTATTCACCAT
>CAZGVZ010000829.1:0-1934 GCA_964529145.1 uncultured Fibrobacteraceae bacterium
TGCCGATACGGGGATGGTGTATGCTCCGTTCTCATCGGATGATTTCGACAGGATCGTTTTACCATCGAGAGACAGGACGTGGATGGCATGTCTGGAGGATATTTTTCCCGCAGGCCGCAATACCAGCCGATTCCGGGATCTGATGATCCGGAAACCGGCATGTTCGAGCATCTGTTCTTTCGGAGCACGGGATCTAACGGCAGTGACTGCAGCCGTATCCCACCCGAGTTTTTCCATGATCGTATCGATAAGTACATCCGCCACTCTATTGTTGTCTTTTACATTGGGGTGCCAGTCACAGCCCGTGTTTTCCATTGATGACGGATATGGCGCAAAAAACACTTTCGGATTTTCATGGATCGAATGCTGTTCCGAAACGACTGTTTTGACATTCTTTTCAAATGTGGCATCCCCGGTCGAAACACAGAGAATCGAGGCGTCCGGGTAGTTCCGTAGAATTCTGGCAATGAATTTATGGTAGTCGCCGATATACATCGAATCGTCCGGCGCGGGATTCGAACCCGGATTCCGGTTGTGCGTATAGTCATTCGTTCCCAGGCATATGACGACGAGTTCCGGAATCCACTTCGTGTAATCCCAGGGTTTTTCATTGTTCTCTTCCAGAATCCGGTCGTAATAAAAAGGAAACGGGTTGGGAGAACGCTTGTTAGTGGTTGGCGGGTCATAATTTTTAACCAGTCCCGCTCCGGACCAGCCCAGGATCACGCTCTGGGCATGAAACGCTTTCGTCACTCTTGCGGCGAATGTGGAATGGGCATTGGTGAATCTTTTGTTCGTGTCGGGGGTACATTCCCTTCCCGGACTTTCAACACCGTATCCCGCTGTATAGGAATCACCCAAAAATTCGATTTTACGGGATGGCTTTGCCGGAGCGCTTAGAATATCGCCTTCTTCGGCGATAAGAAGTCCCTGAAACGACGCCGCGGTATAATGATCTTCACTTCTGAGTTTTATTTTTACCGTATGGTTTCCTTCGGGCAGACTTCCGGTGAAGATATACTCTCCCGGCCTCGTGACATGAATGAGCGTGTCAAACGTATCGTCCACCTCGATGTCATAGTATGAATTATTATGGTCGATCTTCATTCCGATCGTCGAACCGGTGAATGCAGCTTCGATAATCACTCCCGACCAGCAGTACCTGGGGATTGACGGATCGGTGAAATCCACACGGCCGTAATAATTGATGTCCGGGTCTGAGGGAGGAATCAACCCTGTGGAAGAAACGCTTTGCGGTAATAGAATGAAGACGGCCATGAAATGAAACAAAAAAAGCCTTGTTTTTCCATTTTTCATTGATTCCTCCAATCTCGTGATACGGAAAAATACAATCAGGTCATAGGTGGAGAGCTATTGTACTGCAACATTTATTCGAAGCAGTGACATTCAACGTACAATCCCGCCCGGAGAGACCCCACCGTCGCAATGCGCCACCTCCCCAGTCAGGGGAGGCTTTCCCTGTCAAGGAGCTCCTTCGACGTTATGTGCCGCGTCCCCTGTCGATGGCTGCTTTTCAGGAACGGCTCCCCTTGCAGGGGAGCTGTCGGCGCCTCGGCGACTGAGGGGTCTTGATCCTTGCATCCGGGCGTGCCCGTCCTTCGCGGTCGGACAAGGCTCTCATCCAGAAAGGAATGCTGAAGGGGATGACGATTGTACGGCAGGATTGCCTCCGCTTCGCTCCGGCGCAGCTCCGGCCTCGCCCACTGCCGTGTGCTCGTCCTTCGCAGTCGAACAAAGGCTCTCATCCAGAAAGGAATGCTGAAGGGGATGACGATTGTACGGCAGGATTGCCTCCGCTTCGCTCCGGCGCAGCTCCGGCCTCGCCCACTGCCGTGTGCTCGTCCTTCGCAGTCGAACAAAGGCTCTCATCCAGAAAGGAATGCTGAAGGGGATGACGATTGTACGGCAGGATT
>CAZGVZ010000830.1:0-1931 GCA_964529145.1 uncultured Fibrobacteraceae bacterium
CTTCGCGCCTGCAAACCCGTTCTGCTCGCTGCCGCTGCGCATCTCATCGTAAATTGATCGTCCGATTAAGGTTGTAAAATTCCCCGCGACCGCAGCGAAATAAAATTCGTGCAGCGGCGGCTCGGGGTCCAGGGGGGCAGCTGCTGGCCCCCCTGGGCGGGGTTCGGGTGGCGCCCCACCCGATTCAAATCAGGTGTTTCTGCACCTTTACCATATGGCAAGCGCTGAAGACCCGGGTATCGGAAAACCCACGAACTCTCCCGAGCCCTGTAAGGACGGCGCATGTTCATGGGTGCGATCTGCGATCGTTATCGAAGGTTTCAATACGGGCCTGTTGAGGTCGAATACGATGAAAGGCATTCATGGGATTTACCGGAGGATGTGTCGGGCGCCGGTACCTCGAAACCCTGTCAGAACCGGATTTCGAATCCCTCCTCATCCGCGAGCACAGGCAATTCCACGATCTCCAGGTCGGTAACACGAGCCAGTGCCGGTCCTTCCTGCACCGCGGCCCGGAAAGAACCGATACGCTCCTCCGGCCCCTGTACCTCCATCTCGACGCCGCCGTCGAAAGTGTTGCGGACCCATCCGGTAAGCCCCAGTTTTCCCGCACTCTTCCTGACGAAATACCTGAAACCCACTCCCTGGACGATTCCTCTGGCGACCATGGAATAGCGTCCGGTCGCCATCTTGTCAACGCCTGCCGAAAAAATTGAGGAGAAGGGTGATGAGGATACTCAGCAGCAGTGAGGTCGCGAGCGGAATATAGATCCTGAGTCTGCCCGAGCCGATCTGGAGATCTCCTGGAAGACGTCCGAGCGGCAGTTTGTCGCTGATGACGAAAAATGTCCCTACAACGAGTATCACCACTCCAGCGATGATGAGAAAACGTCCGACTTCGACCCAGTTCATGCGATCTCCTTTGAGTGTAAATCTTACCGTCCGGATTCTCCGTCCGAGAGTGACTCGAACAGGCTCTGCTGCGAGCTTCCGGTCTTGGGCGATTCGAGATGAAAATAGCGGTAGGTTTTACGTGTGACCTCTCTTCCGCGCGGAGTTCTCTTCAGGAATCCCGATTGAATGAGAAACGGCTCGTATACCTCCTCGATGGTGTCGGGCTCCTCGCCTACCACGACCGCCACCGTATTGATGCCTACCGGCCCCCCGTTGTAGTGCTCTATGATCGCGCGAAGGATGTTCCGGTCCATTTCATCGAGTCCGGTTTCATCCACGCCGAGCATGCGAAGGGTCTGCCCGATCACGTCCGCGGTAATCGTTCCGTTCCCCCGCACTTCGGCCACGTCGCGGCACCTGCGCAGCAGCCGGTTCGCGATCCTGGGTGTGCCTCGTGAACGCTTTCCGAGTTCCAGCGCCGCTTCCGGTTCGCATTCCACGTTCATGATTCCCGCAGACCTCAGAACGATCTTCTGGAGCTGGACGGGAGAATAATAGTTGAGTCTGCACACGTAACCGAACCGAGCGTGCAGCGGCGAGGTGAGCATTCCGGCGCGCGTGGTCGCTCCCACGAGCGTAAAGGGTTTTATATTCAGGCGTATCGCCCGGGCCGCAGGCCCCTCCCCTATCATTATGTCGAAAACGAAATCCTCCATCGCCGGATAGAGCGCCTCCTCGACCACGTGGTTCAGGCGATGGATCTCGTCGATGAAGAGGATCTCACGTTCGCCGAGATTGGTCAGATTGCCGGCGAGATCACCTTTTTTTTCCAGAACCGGTCCGGACGTCGTCTGCATGCCGACACCGAGTTCCGAGGCCAGAATTCTTGACAGGGTGGTCTTTCCAAGCCCCGGAGGTCCGCAGAAGAGTATGTGGTCGAGCGCTTCTCCCCGCTTTTTCGCGGCCTCCACGAATACCGCGAGGTTTTCCTTCAGGCCTTCCTGTCCCACGAAATCCTCGAACCGTTCGGGACGCAG
>CAZGVZ010000831.1:0-1930 GCA_964529145.1 uncultured Fibrobacteraceae bacterium
GCTCGATCCTCCTATGGGCATGATGTTTTCGTATCTGCTGCCGCTGCTGGAGGCTGGATACGGAGTCTGCGTGGTGGATATCCGGGGTACCGGCGCCTCTTTCGGCCACCGAATCGGCATACTTACTGCGCAGGACCGGGATGATGCATCCGACCTGCTGGAATGGCTGGGAACTCATCGGTTTTGCAATGGACGAATCGGAATGTTCGGGATGTCGTTCCTGGGAATGATGCAATATTTGGCCGCAAGCACCGGATCCGGGTATTTAAAGGCGATTTTCCCGCAGATGACACCGTTTGATTTCTATGATTTCGTCAGACCGGGCGGCGTTTTTCGAAATGATCTCATACAGACATGGAGCGATCTGACGAAGTCACTGGACAGCATGATGCCGGCGGCACCGGTGGACGATGACAAAGACCGGAGCGCCTTACGGCAAGCACTGGAACAACATAAACGAAATGTTCCCCTAATCGAGAGTATTGGAGACCTTGAATTTCGTGATTCGAGAATTCCCGTTTCAGATACGGCACCTTACCGTGAATGGAGCCTGTCTTCCCGGCTGGACGAGATAAACGGATCGGGGATTGCCGTCTACATTTGGAGCGGGTGGTATGATCTATGGACAAGGGATGCCTTTCAGTGGTTTACGAACCTTACCGGATCCAGGAAGATCACCGTCGGCAACTGGTCGCATAATCCAACGGACCCGGCCCTTGCGACGTATCAGCAGCAACTGCTTGGGTCCGAGCATCTCAGATGGTTCGACTACTGGTTGAAGGATATTGACACGCATATAATGGACGAACCGCCGCTGGCATATGCGCTGTGTACCGGGAAGCCAAATCCGCCGGAGTGGCGATTCGCGAACCGGTGGCCCCTGGAAGTCAATGTCCGGAAAATGTTTTTTTCGCCCGGCCCGAGCGGGACCGTTCAATCCTGTAACGACGGAATGCTTGGAGTGCACGCTCCCTCTGCGGAATCGACACATACGTATCGTGCGGATTATGAAACCACGACAGGAACAACGAGTCGTTTCGACAACGGCGTCGGGGGTCGGTTCGGCTATGGTGACCTTCGTCAGAACGATTCGCGCGGGATAACCTACACTTCATCTGAATTGGTGGATGACGTGGTTTCGGTGGGGTATCCGGTGGTTCATGCCCGTGTACACTACGGTTATGACACGATATCCCTGTTTGTCTATCTGGAAAAGATCCATAAAAACGGCTTTTCCGAGTATGTCACTGAAGGTTGTCTGAACGTCAGGTACCGGGAATCGTCTCGAAGCGGAAGCGACGGTATGGTTGTTCCGGGTCAAGTATCGAATGAACATGAAGCAAGACCCGCCGTCGTTCCTGATGCAGAAGACTTTATTATTGACCTGCAGCCCATCGCGTATGTCTTTGAAAAAGGTTCGAGAATACGAGTTGCCCTTACATGTGCCGACAAAGACAATGCCTGCGTTGCGGTGAAAGAACCCTCCCCGGAGATCGCATTGACGCTTGGAGGCCCGAACGGCTCGTATTTAACGCTTCCCGAAACAGGCTGACCGAACGGCGGTACGATGCACTGAATAGTGTTTGTCAAGTAATGGGGGGTGTCGTATGCTTTTCGCGGCAGACCTTACCGTTTTTTCCGATCACCGTAATGAATCGCTTCCATCAGAAACTGTCGGCGTAATGCATCACGATAGCCACGATGCTCGCGTGATCGAATTTGACAAGAGTATCCCCGAACAGAAGGCAGGGTATTGCGATGAGCACCACGAGCGGTGAAAGGACGTGAACGATATTCTCACCCACTACCCGCCGTGCCGGGATTAAAAAAAATCCCCGCCGCCGATTCCCGGCGGAACGGCCATGGCTTCAAGGATGACTGATAGGTAATTGCTTTTTTTGGGTTTGAACCGGACTTGCCCTGAAATCAT
>CAZGVZ010000832.1:0-1926 GCA_964529145.1 uncultured Fibrobacteraceae bacterium
GACAGGTTTCGGTATCGGAAAAGACCCGGGTAATCGGTTCGTTGTAGCTTCCAAGCAGCGGTATCTCCGTCAGCTCGCTGCGACTCTCCGAAAGCATCGATTCATAGGCCTCCTTCACCGACAATGCGAGGTCTATCCCGCTGTTGCAGGCGACGAAAAGAAGCCATCCGTTTGGGCCGCCCAGATCTCTTTTTTTTATATGAATAAAGGATTCTGGGGTGATGAACTGCTGGACTGCCCGGTGCTGGAACTCCATACTCTTCTCTCCTGAAAAAGGGGCCGGCGTGTGGCCGAACTGGTGCAAACAGCCGAACTGATGCAAATATATGTTCTATCCAGGTCATACACCGGATAGGGGTAATGTGCACAGGGCGAAGTCACTGATTCAACGGAGCCATGGGAAATCCGGTACAATGAACTTTGTCCCTGTTGTAACGCATGGATGCGGCAGGGTCCCGCGGCCGGACGGCGGCCTTGCTGCGCGCGGGATTTGCGTAATTCCACATCGACCTGAATTCAACACGGGATTCTATTCCAATCGGATAAAGAATCGATCACCCGGTTTTATTCATGATCCTTTCTGAAAATACCGCACCACCACTCGTTTTCAGCTGTCCCGCTTAAAATGAGAAAACCCTTCTCTTCCGCTGCCTTGATGGCGCGTTCACGTTCTTCATCCAGGATTCCAGACCAGATCAGGCAACCGCTTCCCGCAAGCAGCCTGTGACAATCCGGAAGTATCGGAGCGGACTCGGTATGAATCATGTTCATGACGATGACATCGAATCGGGCACCGGTCTTCAACGCTCCCACCGTGCCGATCATGAACGAAATGGATCCGCCGTCCCGGTGAAAAGTCCGGTTCTCGGAAAGATTATCCGCGCACTCCGGATCGATCTCGATACCTGCACAGCTTGCCGCTCCGGCAATTATTCCTGAGAAGCAAAGTATGCCGGAACCTGTTCCGATATCCAACAGGGATCCGCCACTCAGGTTTTGCCTGCAACCGGCTATAGCCTTGGCGGCAAGCCTCGTACTCTCATGATGCCCGGTGCCGAACGCCATCTTCGGCTCTATCTTTATCCAATGGTCCCCTTCTGCGAGTGGCGGAGGAAGCCAGGGCGGGCTTACCCATACCCCTGGAGATACGAGTACAGGGCGTACCTCACTGCGCCAGCGGGCGTTCCAATCGTCGTCAGCGACGCGAGTCACCTCCACCGTAGAGCAGCGACGAATTTTTCCGCGCAGATCGGACGCGGCGGCCAGGGCGGATTTCTCCGATGCAAAATAGACACGGAACTCCGCGGTGGACCAGTTTTGCGCAGATTCCTCGCAACCCAGCATACCTAAACCATACCACCCGGCCACCGCCGTTTCGTACTCCTCCGTACTCAGAATGCCGCGCAGACAGAAACACTCTTTCACGGTGAGTCTCAAAGTACCGAACGTGAACGCTTAATGGCGCAGAACTCGCCGCACATGCTGCATAACCGGTCATTGTCGCCGGGAGGCAGGGATTGGCGGTACGCACGCGCCTTCTCGGGATCTATGCACAGCGAAAGCATTCGCTCCCAATCAAGATCGACCTTAGCCTTTGAGATCGCATGATCCCATTCGATTGCACCGGGATAACCCCGGGCGATATCCGCCGCATGCGCGGCAATCCTCGATGCGATGACACCTTCCCGTACATCTTCGACCGAAGGCAGCCTCAAATGTTCGGCCGGCGTGACGTAACAGAGGAAATCCGCGCCGGCCATGCCTGCAACAGCCCCTCCAATCGCTCCGGAAATGTGATCGTATCCCGGGGTGACGTCTGTTACCAGAGGGCCAAGAACGTAGAAAGGAGCGTTTCGGCAAATGGGTTTCTGAATCCTGATATTGGTCGTCACCTCATGAAGCGGTATATGGCCGGGCCCTTCGACG
>CAZGVZ010000833.1:0-1922 GCA_964529145.1 uncultured Fibrobacteraceae bacterium
TCCCGCGCATCGATTGCACTCATACGGTCATCGCGCACCGTTGGAGTCCTGAAAACCGGAGAGTCCCGGCCCTCCCAGCCGGCGCCCTCCACTCTCGCGCCGCGTTTCCGTCACTTTACCAGTCACTTTACCGGAAAGTAACCGACTTTCGTGACCACTTCCTGTCCTTCAGGACTCAGAATCCAGTCCACGTACTCCTCCATCGCGCCCACCGGTTTGGAACGTGAGTACATGTAAAGGTATCGCGCGATCGGGTACTGGTTGTTCCTGATGGATTCGGCCGTAGGCGCGTACCCGGGGGAGGAGGGATCGGTTTTCACCCTGATCACTTTTATTCCCTCCGCGTAGGCCGCACCGCCGTACCCGATCGCGTTGCGGTCCTTGACGACAGCGTTCACCACCGCCGCGGTGCCGGGCAGGCTCTGCATGGTCGCGCTGTAATCGCTGCCCCCGAGGACATTGTCGCGGAAATAGACGTAGGTGCCGGAACTGTTTTCACGGCCATAGAGAACGATCGGAGCTTCTTTCCCTCCGACATCCTTCCAGTTCGTCACTTCGGCCAGGTATATCGCCTTGATCTGCCCGAGTGTGAGTTCCTCCACGGGATTCGAGGCGTTTGTGTACAGCGTAATGCCGTCCTTGGCGACCTTTACCTCGTAGCCGAGCGTGTTGTACCTCTGTTTGAGCTTGTCCATTTCGCTTTTTTTCATCTCACGGGAGGCGTTGGCAAAATCGGTCGTGCCGTTGATGAGCGCCGCTATTCCGGTTCCGGAGCCGCCGCCCGTCACCTGCACCACGACCCCTTGATGCGCAGCCATGTACTTCTCCGCCCACCGCTGGGCGAGGATGACCAGGGTATCGGATCCCTTGATCGTTATGGTTTTCTTCGCTGCGGCGACCAGCAGGCCCAGCCCTAAGACCGCCGCGCACACGACGCACAACCGTCTGATGTTGCTTTTCATTATCAACTCCCTGTTGAAAGTGTTTCCATTAGAATTTATACTGCAGCCTGAGGGTGAACACGTCGTCGGAGATGTCCCGTCCGTATCCCGAAACGTTTTTCGATTCCTCGTTCCGAGGCATGTCGTAGTAAGCCATGAACTTGAGATTTTCATCCCAGTTGTAGATCAGGCCGAAGCCGAAAGTGCCGAAAGAGACATCCGCGGAAGAGGTGCCGCTGTTGTCCAGTCCGATATCGTCCTTTTCGACATCGATGTTCGGATCGTACTTGTCGTATTTGAGCACACTCTGGAGACGGGAGCCCCAGCATTGCACCCAGTAAAGGTACCATCCGCTGAAATTCCTGCTGTAGACCGCGCCATTGGGAACTCCTCCCGCGGTCGGCTGATAGAAACTCGTCTTCGATCCGGTTCCCGGCTGAACTCCCCAGAGGTACTCACTGCGCAGGGTGAGACCGCCGATTATCGGAATGTCAAGGTAATACTGGAGGTCGGCGCCGTAGTAGTTCCTTACGAACTCTCCTCCGTTTTGGCCGCTCTTTTTGGTGAACGAGGTCCCATCCATTTCATAGAAACGGCCGCCTTCAACCGTATCGGTATTGGTGACGTATCCATGGTATCCCGAAAATCCACCGTCAATTCCCATCCCCGCTTCACGCAACGGCACTTCGAATCCGATACGGCCGATGAAGTCCTTGGTCGCGTCGTTCTCGAGCTGGAGCGTAGTCACCCCGTTGAACACTCCGCCTTTGAAATTGAAATAACTCAGAAGACCACTCGAGGCATTGAAAGCAAGCTTCGCGCCAACTTCCCGTTCTTTCGGAAAGAGCGTCTGGTAGATCCGCGACCGCTCGGGAGATTCCCGCATGCTCGATGAATAGGAGATCTCGAAGCCGAACGGGCGATCGAAAATACCCATCGTACCGGTGAAATACCGGAGCCACGGCTCGGTGAACGAGAGGT
>CAZGVZ010000834.1:0-1913 GCA_964529145.1 uncultured Fibrobacteraceae bacterium
ACGGTTTGTGTCTCAGGTGATATTTCCTTGACGGCATCATTGCCTGCGGTGACAAAGCGGGCATAAATTGCCATGCTTTTGGAAGCGTCGCCCGTTGGCCATAGCATTCCATTATTGGTCTCGTTTCCAATCTGCACCCATTCAGGGTAGATCCCCACTGCCGAAAGTGCTTCCATAACATCTTTCGCATGGTCATGAACTGCAGTCTCAAGCTGTGCCGCAGAAAAGTTTTTCCATGCCGCGGGTGGATTCTGTTTGCCGGGGTCGGCCCAGGAATCGGAAAAATGAAGCGTCAGCATCAGTTGCATTCCTGCCTGTTTCACTCTCCTGGCCATTCCGATCGTGGCGGGTATGTCGCACAGCCCGTTCCCCCAATCATCCGACGGATTGACAAATACACGCAATCTTATGGTGTTTATCTGATAGTCGTTTTTGAGAATGTCCAGGATATCACGCGTTTTGCCCGTTGAATCCCTGAATACGATTCCATTGTATTCCTGCCCGGGAACCCAGCTTATGTCGGCTCCCTTTATGAATTCGCGTCCTAAACCAGGCATTGATAACGTTACTATGATTATCAAGAATATAATGAACATAACCCTCCGTGCCGTATGCATCGAAATGAACCGGCTATAATCAGATTTAAAATTTTCGTTCAGACCAACACCATAAAGAATAAAATAGTGCATTGCTCCCGGAAATGCAGTGCCGGCAAAACGATTGAGAGCATGATCCGGCCGTCCCTGAACCTGCAAGTACTTGAATTGGAGGTAACTGAGGGGTAGACTTTTTTTGAACATTCAGCCGCTTGCGCCCTTATTGCATTAAAGCATCTCCATCCACAGGCAGGTCCCCGGTAATGGTTGCCGATCGACGGTTCGAAATCAGTTTTCCTTCGTGAAATAGAAGTTCACCCGTGAACCTGAGGTACAGCTGTAATCAAGCAATTCCCTGTCTTCACCACTGATCTCGTATTCCTCGATCGAAGAGCAGACGCCGGTACTGTCGAGCTGAAACCGGAAGGTCAGGACCGTGTCGGGAGAAGTGCCGCTTACGGCGATGGAACTCAACGGGACCGGCTCTTTATGAACGACATTCTCCCTCTGCTCCTTGGATGTTCCGTCCGAACGGCTATAGGTTTCCAGGTAACCGTAAGAGAGATTACTGACGGTATTGGCACTGTCGTCGATAGTGAAACTTATGGTGCGGCTTTTCCGGACCTCGGTCGTATTGTCACCATTGGTCAGGGTGTAGGCGGTATCCCAGAGAAAAGCGGCTGTCTGGCCGTCAGCCGTTATTTTCCCGTTGGGGATTGATGCCTGTAAAGTGAATGCGTCCAGCCATTTGGGTTCGTACTGGTACTCCCTTACCTGTCCATCAACGGTCAGGCCGTATCCGGCGGTTCTGAGCTGCATCGCGGAAATGGGTACATGAATCCAGAACCGGTTGCTTCCGCTGTCGTCACAGAACGCCTGCAACATCCCGCTGTTACCGTTCTGCGGAACGATGAAACTCACGGTGGTATCGGAATAGTTGAAATACGATGATTCCGTGACGGGCACATAGTCCATGGAGGAGGCGCCCTCGGCCGGAAAACGAACCGTCAGCTGCCGATAGCGGTTTTGAACTTTACGTTTAAAGTATTTGCCGTGTACGGTAATCGTATCGAATCTTTTCAGGGACACTGGGGAGACGGATTCGATGATGGGACTGTACACTCTCATGTCGATCATCACCGAATTACTGTTGGTTTTGGAATCGGCGGGGAATACGATCAACCATCCGGATTGCGCCGTGTCCGGTACGACCAGCCGTATGAGAGTATCGCTCCATCCTATGAAATCCTCCACCGTATCCGACGATATTCTGACCATTCCGCCTTTTTCGCCGAATCCGCTCCCCCGTATGGCAAG
>CAZGVZ010000835.1:0-1912 GCA_964529145.1 uncultured Fibrobacteraceae bacterium
TGGAAGAGGCAGTCGAAGACGCGGTAAGAAACATTGAAAGATGGAAAAGGAAGTTCAAGGAGCTTCAGGGAATGAAAACCGGAAAACCGGGAGAAAAGTAATGGATTGGGAGAATCCCGGGATCGATCCCGAGATATTTGCCGAATTTCTGGATGAGTCCTGTGAAGGGCTCGACGCAGTTTCGGACCTTATTGTCAAACTCGAACGCGGCCCCGAAGACATCGAGATCGTCCAGTCCATTTTTCGCCATATACATTCGATCAAGGGTAATGCCGCCTTTTTCGGTTTGCTGCATACAAAGACACTCGCGCACCGTCTCGAGAACGTCCTCGATTTGATAAGGAAAGAAGCCCTGGTGGCCGACGGCAACGTCGTCAGCGTCCTTCTTGAAGGGACGGATCAGATGACGGGCATCTTCAAACGGGTGAGGAGAGGCGAGGCCGAAATCGAAGAAGCCGATGTTTTGCTATCGGTCATCTCGAAACTCGAAAAGATGTCGGTAGTCAAAAAAAAGGATGAAACGACGCTCTGGAAAAGGCTTTTTTCATTGCTGCCCGAAAGCGGCTCGGACGAACTGTTGCGAGTGGCAGCCGAACTCTCCAGATTCAGCTCCGCAGGAATGGCCGTTCATAGAGAGCGAGGTAAAACCGGAAGCTCCATACCGGAACCTTTGATCGACCTGGAGAATATTTTTTTAAACTTGACTTCTGATCCTTCAGAGACTGAGGTTACGGCATTATTCAAAGCATGTGTACCGCTCTTTCAGGACAATATGGTTTCACTGATATCGGAGGCGATCGGCACCGTTGAGGTCTCGGCACGCACCATCGGACTCGGTGATTCGTTATCCAGGGAATCGATCCTTGAATATGTCAGCAGGTTGAAATCCGGATTTGAAGGTACGGCTCCGGAAACCGGGAATAGGGCTGAAAGAGACGATACCCCCGGGGAAATCCGAAACGATGCCCATCCTCATATTTTGGATTCGACACGAACCAAGGCCTCGAAGAAAGCCGGGGCCACCGAAACGAAGCCGTCCAAGACCATACGGATTCCCGAGGAAAGCATAGATGGTTTTTTGAGCTATGTCGGGGAACTGGTTACCATAGGAGAAATGTATTCCAATTTCCAGGATAAGATGAATTCCTCGATCGACATCGTTTCTGCAGGCGCCGATCTGCGCCGTATCAACGATCTGTTTCATTCACTTTCCGAATCACTGCAAAAGAGTATTATTGATATTAGATTACTGCCTTTGAACACGGTAATGCAGAAGATTCCACGCATGGTAAGGGATATCGCCAAAACACAGGGCAAAGAGATCGACGTCATTCTTGAAGGTGAAACCATAAAAGTGGATAAAAGCATAATCGACTCCCTCGATGCGCCGATCACACATATAATCAGAAACGCTGCAGACCACGGAATCGAATCGCAGGAAGAGAGAATCAAGGCAGGAAAGGAACCGGCAGGAAAAATTAAGGTATCCGGTGCTATCTCCGGTGAAGAGGTGGTGATTAAAATATGCGATGACGGGAAAGGACTCAACTTGAAGGCACTGGAAGAGAAAGCAAAAAAAATGTGCCTGATCGCAGGTGATTCGAAAATTCCCGATGAGGATATTATCGATCTGTTATTCCATCCCGGGGTCACCACAGCGGAAGAAGTAACCGACATCTCCGGAAGGGGTGGAGGAATGGATGTCGTCAGGAAAGAAGTCGATCGGAAGGGGGGAAAAATTTCCGTTCAAACGGTGCAGGGCAGCGGTACGGAGTTCACCTTGAGTATTCCGGTTTCGGTTACGACCGTCATAATAAGGGGGTTTGTCGTGGCCGTCGACGGCACCAGATTCATTTTTCCTCTCGAGAAAGTCGAGAATGCGTTCTCGGTAAGGAGTTCCGATTTCATCACG
>CAZGVZ010000836.1:0-1887 GCA_964529145.1 uncultured Fibrobacteraceae bacterium
ACGCGGATCTGGCTGAGCGCGCAAGCAACGTCCTTGGCGGAATCGTGGTCGGCGCGGGAGTGCGGCACGATCTGGAAAAGTTCATGTGGATGCTCGATGTCCGACTTACGCAGGGTTTGACAAAGGCGTTCGACGACGAGGTGTTCGATCAGGTGTTCGCCGGAACCTTTTCGATTTCGGTCGGGGTCGGGATGAGATACTGATTAAATACAGGCAAAACAAGGTGGCGCGGCGGCATTGTCCGTCGCGTTTGTTTTTTTAACAGCCGTATTTACTGATCACCTCCCGCGCCCTTGCGATACCCGCTTCCTCGACCCAGTGCACGGTAACACCCCGCCGCTCCATGCCGCGGAACCAGCTCTTCTGTCTTTTGGCGAGTTGTATTATGGAGTGACGGAGTTTTACGACCATTTCTTCATATCCGATTTCCCCACGCAGGTACAAGGTAATATAACGGTACTCCATTCCAAGTCCAAGCAGGCGTGTATCCGGAATCCCCGATTGCCGCAGTGTCCGCACCTCGTCGATCATCCCGCTGGAGAGCCTCTCGTCAAGTCTCCGACCGATCCGTTCCCTGAGCGCCGCGTGTTCCCACCGTGTGCACAGGACGAGTGGTTCGATGCCGGGAAGTCTCGTTTTGTAGCGCCTCGGCCGATACTCCCCGCGATGCATGATGATCTCGATCGCTCTAACGATTCTTTTTTTGCTGCTGAGATCAGTGACCGAACAGAGCGATTTATCCAGATCGCGCAGCATGAGCGTTAGCTCCTGTTTGTCTTTTGGCATTAGCCTTTCGCGCAACAGCGCATCTTCAGGTACTTCGGCGAGTTCGTAATTCCTGAGGACCGCCTCGATATAGAGACCGGTACCGCCGCACATGACCGGCACCCGTCCTCTGCCCCGTACCTTTTCGAACACACGGCGGAAGTCGCGCTGATAATGGTGGAGGGTATAGGTATCCGCAAGGTCGGCGATATCGATGAGATGGTACTGGACCTTTTCACCGCCCTTTTCATACTCATCGAGGTCCTTGCCGCTGCCGATATCGAGACCACGGTACACCTGACGGGAGTCGGCGCTGATGATCTCTCCCCCGAGCTCCCGGGCGAGTGCGACCGCGAGCGCTGTTTTACCCGATGCGGTCGGACCGCACACCACGAGAAGGTTGAATGGTTCCATGGAACGAAATCTTTTACAGCAGAAATCGTTCTTTGTATATTTTCACGGGTGTAGTGTCGCCATTTTCAAGAGCCACTTCTTCAAGAAAATCAAGATACTCCTCAACATTTCTTGGGGTTCGGATCGGGATAACGGGACCGGATTTCAGGTCGCTCCACCGAAAATCGAGATTGTATAGATCATCCTTCTTCTCCTGCGATTTCTTCATACATGTCCTTGAATCCGTATTTGTTAAAAAAGTTTCGAACCACGTTCCTGTCGACCCGGGTCCGCTTCATCAGTTCCTGAATATCTGAAAATTCCTTGAATTTTCGGGAAGAATCGGAATACGCGGCAAACAGTTTCAGAGCGATCAGATGTTCAGGACTCACTACGGGGAGTTCCATTTTTTCCAATAGAAGAGTCTTTCGCGTTGCGGAAAATATCTTTTCCGCGGTACCATTTTCGACATACATGATATCGACACGCGCATTTCCCAACGGATGTACATGATTCGAGAAGGCATTCGTCCTTTGAAGGGTTTCAAAACCAAGCGACGTCAAAAATCGAACGATGGCTTCCTGATAAGCCAATCGAGTTATAAAGTCTATATCCCGCGTTGCGCGGACATAACCATACGCATGCAAACCGAAAGCGCCAATGATCGCGTAATCCATTCGCCCCCGGCTGAAAAAATCAACCATTGCCCGGAAAATATTACTTAAACTC
>CAZGVZ010000837.1:0-1883 GCA_964529145.1 uncultured Fibrobacteraceae bacterium
CTATGGAAGGACCGAATTACGCACGAATCTGCTGCCCAGCCGTATCCGGCTCGAAGAATCCAGAAAGGACTTCTGCATCCTGAACCAGGATTTCACGATCTACAGGTTCGATACCTCGACCTCTTTCCGTGACAAACCTTCTTTCAGCCCGCTCAAGCTGGATCTGGACCTTGGAGCCAATATCGATATGGTGAGCACCCGGTTTCTGGAATTCAAACTCAGAGGAGGAGCGGGAAGCTCATATAATGACTTCCCGGACCGGTATGAAATAGTCACGTCAGGTGCGGTGGAAAATCTTGATTCCGCCCAGGAGAACCGGCTTAAAAGCAGCCTGGTCCTGCGCTCTCTCAAAGCGACGAGAAATTTCGAATTCGGTCCGCAGGGTTCTTTTACGGGAAGCGTCCGTCTGGGGCGCTTCGCCACCGCCGCGGCCGAGTTACGGGTATTCGCACCCATAGTCCCTGAAATGCGGTTTACGCGGCCTGATTTCGACTTGACTGCGACCCTGAGCTGGCGCCTCGCGCGCGCGCTCACTCTCGATTACGACTATACTTATACCCTCAAGCAGCCTGAAGAATACAATGCGAGGGAAAACTACACGACTCACAAGATCTATCTGAGGTTCTCGTATTCGAGCAGATAAAGAAGTGCGGGAGGTATATTAATGCGATACCAGACAGGATCCCGCGGCCTTCATCCGGGCATCGTTTGAAAGAGAGATACACCGGCATTCGCGAAAAGACGGAGAATCCGAGTGATATTGCCTTTCACTACCCGGCCTTTTAATCACAGGAGCGACAATGTCAACTTACAGGAAACTGCTCGTCACCGGACATCTCGGATTCATCGCTTCGGCGTTCTGCCATCAGTACAGAGGCACCTATGAAATTACCGGAGTGGATTTCTGCGGATGGGGGGCGATGGAAGAGAACTGTGCCGAGGGGATCTCCGACCTTCGCGGGGATATTGCCGACGAACGGCAAATGCGGGAAATTTTCGATGAAGTCAACCCCGATGCGGTGATCAATTTCGCCGCGGAGAGTCATGTGGACCGTTCCAACGACAACGATGCCTGCTTCTGGCGCTCCAACGTTCTGGGGGCCCGCGTTCTGGCGCTGGAGGTGATCAGGCGCGGAGTTCGAATGGTGCACGTATCCACCGACGAAGTGTACGGGGACGCGCGTGCGGAAAGCGCGCCATGGACCGAAAACTCCCCCATCAATGCAAGGAATCCGTATTCAGTCACCAAGGCCGCCGCGGAGATGCTTTTGTCCGTGTACGGAAGCAGCGAGCGTCATAACCTCGATATCGTCATCACGCGCGGCGCAAACACCATAGGGCCGCGCCAATTTCCCGAAAAGGCGGTTCCCAAAGCGGTCTGGTGTTTCACTCACCGAAAGGAGTTTCCTCTGTACCGCACACCCGCCAGGCGGATGTGGCTTCATGTCGACGACCACGCGGCGGGAATCGAGGCGGCTTTGCGGAATGGCAGGAAAGGGGAGGTGTACAATATCGCCCCCTCCTTCGAAAATGAGGAGATGACAGCAAACGTGATCAGGAGGGTCCGGGAAATCGTAGGTCAAGGTACGATCCGGGAGGTGGAGGACCGCGCCAATTACGATCTGCGTTACTGGATGGATCCCGCCAAGGCGTACCGGGAGCTCGGTTGGAAAGCGAAACGGACCCTTCAGGAAACGATCGGCTCGACCGTGGCATGGTATCTCGAAAACCCCGCATGGCTCGATGCGGCGAACCTGTCGCTTGGCAGGAACGGAAAGCAGGAATGATCCGGGGATCTTCGTATAATAGGTGAAGTTACCGGGCAAATTCATTACTTACTGACAAGTTGAGCATCTGGAGTCAACCCTTCCAGGGGTTCGCGA
>CAZGVZ010000838.1:0-1882 GCA_964529145.1 uncultured Fibrobacteraceae bacterium
CCGGTTTATGACACGTGGATGCAGAAACGAGACTGGATCGAGCGGGCGCTGTCCCACTCTTCCCCTGAACGGCAGAAGAACCTGGCTGTGTCGTTTACCCCGATCGCAGTATCTCCGGAAAGCTCCGGAACCGGAACGGACGCGGACACGAGTATGATGATCGTGTCGAATCCGGATCGAAGACCATCGTCGTCGATCGCCGCGGCCCTGATCGTATGCCGGCCGGTGTCGTCGATGCCCCATCGCAATGCAGGTACGCCGCCGGGACCTGAACTGACATACCGCACCGAATCGTCGATAAACCACTCGCACCGTTCCACCCGGCCGTCCTGATCGGCAGTCTCGATGGAGAGGCGCGCGGTTTCATTGACAAATATTATGGTATCTCCGGAGACCTTCGCGGATGGCGCGAAACAGCGTACGAACACGGTTACGGTATCCTCGGCCGATCTCCGGTCTCCGGGACCCTCGGCCCAGACGATGAACCGCTGCTTTCCGGTATCGGGAAAGAACCACCGGGTTGAATGCTCCGGGGTGAGGAAGGTATCTATGTCCCAGGAGCCTTCGCGCAGGAGAAAATAGCGCGTCGGTCCTGCCCCCGCGTTCTCTGTGACCACGGAAAATCTCAGGGTGTCGCGGAGAGCCACCGAGGAGTCCGCTTCGATTTTCAGCGAATAGCCGGAGGAACGGGGGCCCTGCGGATTGTGATCGCAGAAGAGTATCACGACAATCCAGACCGCGCAGGCGAAGAAAGATATTTTGAGGTGTCGCCGCATTCTGTTCCCCGAGAGTCGTCCTTATTATATCCTGAATCGGACAATGGTCACTTACATTCTTTAAACATAAGGTATCCAGCGCATTGCGCTGCCTTTTCTGTACCGCTTAGCATCTAATCATTAATTAGTCGTCCGAACAAGGTATAAAATATTTCACTCGAGCATGGTCTGCAAAAGGCTGTCGACCCTGGCCGCCAGCTTTCTCCCCCCGCGGCCGTTGAGATGATTGGTATCCATCGCCTCCATATCGGTATAGTCGTGTTCTCCCCCGTTGTGGGCATCATACAGCCTGAAGTTGGGAAACCGCTCTTCCATTTCACGCAGCAATTCCACGAGCGCACGGAAGGTAGATTGACGCGGGCCGTCCTTGCCGGCCATTTCGGTCGAACGATAGCCGGGGTTCTGGGGGAAATTGACAGCGATCACGACTATTCCCCTCGCGGCCGCGCTGTCGACCAGCTCCCGGAGCATGTCCAGATTGACTTTTACAATTGAATCCTCCACGGAATAGTCGTATCCTTCGACTACCGGCTCTCCCCACCCTCCCCCGATGACGGAATCCCTGAACGCGCCGCTGCCGTCGAACCTAGGCCACAAGTCATCTGTAAACGAGGATATTTTTTCGATCACCGGCGCGGGCAGTCCCGACCGGTAGAAGGAATGGACGCTGTCGAGCGCATATCCTTTGCTGTCGTACAGGCCTGTCAGCCGGGGCCGCGCGGTCCGCGAGTCTACGTCGAAATAGCTCGCGTCGAGATCGAGGATTATTGCCCTGCAGCCGGTCGCGTGCGGGAGCACGTACTGCAGGGCAACGGTGACCGAGGTACCGATCGAACTCTGGAACCATGCCATATTGAGGGTCGGCAGGGTCGAGATCGCGTGCGGGTCGAAACCGTACAGCATGGGCGAATTCCCGATCGCGATGCAGGAGACCCGCTCCCGTTCGTGCCAGAAAAGGCACAGTTTCATCGCGAGGTCCTCCTGTCCATGAGTCTGGGGAGGCAGGTCGTATTTCCCGAAATCCAGCCACGGGTCGTTGATTTCCGAAACAGAAGCCGGGTCTATCCATGCGCTCACATGCCTGAAACCGTCACCGGCCGCAAGTG
>CAZGVZ010000839.1:0-1871 GCA_964529145.1 uncultured Fibrobacteraceae bacterium
GAGCAAAATTATATCAAGCTGCTCAAGCAAAACGGAGTGGACACCTCGCCCTCATGGTCCCCCACCGGGTACCAGATCGCTTTCACCTCCGACCGCTCCGGGAACCCACAGATCTACGTAATGGATGCCGACGGGGCGAATCAGCGCAGGCTCACCTTTCACAGCAAATACGCCGATTCCCCGGCCTGGTCGCCCAGGGGCGACCGGATCGCTTACCAGTCGATGAATGCCAACGGCAGATTCGACATCTGGACGATCGGTTCCGACGGCTCCGATCCGGTCATGGTTTCCTCCATGAACGGCAACAGCGAATACCCCACCTGGTCGCCGGATGGGGCGCTGATAGCTTTCGTCAACGGGAACGGGGCCAGGGACGATCTTTATGTAATGAAACCCAACGGAAGCCGGATTCGGCGGGTCACGTCGTCCGGTGACGTCAAGATGCCCGACTGGTCCGATTTTTAAAATTCAATCAAAGGGGATTCCTCGATGATCAGATCCATTACCTCTTTTGTCACATCAGCCTGTATGGCGGGCGTTTTCGCCGGGTGCACAAATATGACAATGCTGCGCACCAGGGAATTGCGGGCTGTCCAGGCCAGCGTCGATTCCCTGCGCACCGAACTCAGGGAAATCGGCAAAGCTGCGGACTCGGAGCAGAAGAACCAGAGCGAGATGCTCAGGCTCATGAGGGCGGACCAGCAGCTGCGCTTCGGAGAACTCGACCGCAAGGTTTCCCAGATAGAATCGAACCTCGACGAAAACCATTTCCGGCTCTCGAAAATCGGCGAGCAGACTTCGGAGTTCCAGAAAAAAATGGAAGCCAGGCTCGCCGCCGATTCGATCGCCGAAACGACGCGCAACGCGGAAATAGACAAGCTCCTGCAGATCGCCACCGGAGATTTCAGCGCTGGGCGGTACGATATCGCGATCAACGGTTTCAAGGACCTCGTCAATCGTTTTCCCGAATCGCCGCAGGCAGCGGAAGCCGAATACTGGATCGCTGAGAGCTACTACGCGAAAAAGGTTCTTTTCGAGGCCGAACGGAATTACCTCTCTTACGTCAAAAAATACCCGCAGGGGTCCAGACTGTGCGTCTCACTATACAAGCTCGGTCTAGTTTACGAAAAATCGGGCAAGGGCAAATCCAAGACGATGGTGTGGAGAAAAGCGCTCGAACAGTGTCCCGATTCTCCCGAACTGTCGGTGATCCGCGCCCAACTCAGATAACGATCTTCCCTTCACGGAGCGAACAATGGCCGAAAAATTCGTCTACTACATGCACGGATTGACAAAAATCTTCCCCCCGAAACGGGAAGTGCTGAGGGATATCTCTCTTTCGTTCTACTATGGAGCCAAAATCGGGATCATCGGGACCAACGGTTCCGGCAAGAGCACGCTGCTGAAGATCATGGCCGGAATCGATACGGAATTCCAGGGAGAAGCCTGGATAGAAACCGGCCGCACGGTCGGGTTTCTTCCACAGGAACCCCGGCTCGACGAAAACCTCGATGTCAGGGGAAACGTGGAACTCGCGGTCCGCCCGGTACGCGCGCTGATCGAGGAGTTCGAGGAGGTGTCGGCGAAATTCGCAGAGGAGATGACCGAAGAGGAGATGAACCGTCTGCTCGAGAAGCAGGCCGCGCTGCAGGACAAGATCGACGCGGCCGATGCGTGGGATCTGGACCGGCATGTCGAGATCGCGATGGACGCGCTGCGCCTGCCGCCCGGCGACGCCGGCGTGGGTACGCTTTCCGGAGGTGAACGGCGCCGGGTCGCGCTGTGCACGCTCCTCCTCCAGAAACCGGACCTGCTCCTGCTCGACGAGCCGACCAACCACCTCGACGCGGAATCGGTCGCCTGGCTCGAAC
>CAZGVZ010000840.1:0-1871 GCA_964529145.1 uncultured Fibrobacteraceae bacterium
TGCAGTTCGCGTGAATTCACCAGATAATCTATGGTGACCCCGAAACGGCCCGACGCAACCTGTTTGACCGCGCTCTTTTTCGAGTCCCCGTTAGGCAGCGAACGGTACCGTTCCTCGTGTTCGCCGCCCTCTCCCGAGTTACTGGCCGCGCCCAGACGGTTCATCGCGATGGCGATAGTCTCGTGCGCCTCTTTACTTATGGAACCGAACGACATGGCCGAACTCACGAATCGGGTGATGATCGACTCCTCGGTTTCCACTTCCCCGAGCGGAACCGGTGTGGTGTTCCTGAACGTGAACAGGCCGCGCAGGGTGCATAACGCGCGACTCGCGTCGTTGATGCAGGACGCGTACTGCCGGTATCGTTCGTAGTCGTTTCCGCGCACCGCCCTGTGAATCGACGTGATCGCTTCGGGGCAGTAGAGGTGCGGCTCGGAGAAGGCACGATAATGGAGATTGCCTCCGGAAGCGAGCGCCTCGAGCTCCCCGGCGGAGCGGGAAAAGGCGCTGCGGTGCCGTTCGAGAACTTCGCGGCCGATCCCTTCGATGCCTATACCGCCGACCGCGGTCCTGGTGCCCGGAAAATATCGTTCGATAACGGTGTCGTCGAGCCCGACCGCTTCGAAAATCTGCGCACCGCGATAGCTCCTGACCGTCGATACTCCCATTTTCGACATGACCTTGAGAAGGCCCTTCTTGATTGCGGTGATGTAATGTTCGATCACCGTGTCGAGACGGGTTTCCAGTTTCCCCCTTCTTGTGAGATCGGCGAGCACCTCGAACGCCAGATACGGATTGACGGCACTCGCGCCGAATCCGATGAGCGTGGCGAAATGCATCACGTCGCGTGCTTCGCCCGATTCCACGATCAGGCCGGTCAAGTGCCGTTTCCGGATCTTAACCAGATGCTGGTGTAGTGCGGAAGTCGCCAGAAGAGATGGAATGGGCGCTTGTTCGGCGGACACGCCCCGGTCGGAAATGACGATCAGGGAAAATCCCTCGTCGATTCGCCGTTCCGCCGAGAGGCAGAGTTCTTCCAGCGCGGCTTCGAGCCCCTTCTCGCCCGACTTCACTTCGAAAAGCATGGGAAGGACGGTCGACCTGTATCCCTCGATATCCACACCGTGGAGTTTCGCCATATCGTCGTTGGTGAGAACCGGATGAGAGAGCTTGAGCTGACGGCAGTGCTCAGGGAGTTCTTCGAGAAGGTTCCCTTCCCTGCCGATGAAACTCATGAGCGACATGACCAGATTTTCCCGGTATGGATCGATGGGCGGATTGGTGACCTGAGCGAAAATCTGCTTGAAATAATTGTAAAGGAGCTGCGGACGCGGAGAAAGAACCGCGAGTGCCGCGTCGTTTCCCATAGAGCTCACCGCTTCCTGACCATTTTCCGCCATTGGAACGAGAATAGAGGAAATTTCCTCGAGCGTGTAGCCGAAAACGGCCTGACGCAGGGCGAGGGAATCATGCTCGATCGATACCGGTCCCGGTGGGCCGAAGAGCCCCTTCAGTTCGATGCGGTTTCTTTCGAGCCACCTGCGGTACGGCTTGCGGCGGGAGACCAAAGCCTTGATTTCGTTGTCGTACATGATCCGGCCCAGTGCGGTATCGACCAGGAACATTTTTCCCGGTCCGAGTCTGCCCTTTTCGAGGACGTCTTCCGGAGGAATGTCGAGCACTCCGGTTTCCGAAGCCATGACCACCTTGCCGCTTTTGGTAACGGTATAGCGGGCCGGTCGAAGCCCGTTTCGATCGAGCGTCGCGCCTACCTTCTCTCCGTCGGAAAAGGCTATGGCCGCAGGGCCGTCCCAGGGTTCCATGATGGCCGCATGGAATTCGTAAAACGCGCGCTTGTCCTCGCTGATGTG
>CAZGVZ010000841.1:0-1849 GCA_964529145.1 uncultured Fibrobacteraceae bacterium
TCCTGACCGGGGTGAAAAGGTTCAGGTATCGTTGATAATGCTCTTCAATGGTTCTGAAAAACGCCGGCTGCCCCAGCTGTTGGAGAGAATCGTCAGCAACCGAAAGAGCCTGCGAAATGAGTGTGTCTCCGTCGGCGCTGTCGAAAATTTCGAGCCGCTCCCGGGCCGCGCGGTATCCGGCCGAATCGATGTATGGACCCTCTGAAACCACAGGACGTTCCGCGGGGTGGAACGTACAGGAAACCAGCAGGACGAGGTTGAATGTCATAAAAAAATTTTTCAAGTGGGCCTTGTCCGGGGTGATGACTTTTGAGAACAGGTACCCTCTGGTTCCGCCCTGCCGGAGGCGCCCGTGACGCATCTGTCGCGCACGCGTACAGGCGCTCAGGCGGCGCATATGCCGCCTTACCGGACGCAGGGGATTCTGTGCACCGTTACCATGCCGTCTCCGGTCGATACTCTGCAGAGCACAGTCCCCGTGATGCGGCGCGAGGCCTGGCCGGCAAGAGAGATGGAGAGCGTCTTCATGTCGGGTCGGGTCGCTCCGCCGGCGAAATCCAGAAGTCGCCTTCCATCCGGGAGATACAGCTGACCGGTTATTCTGCCGCGTGGTTTCGACGCGAACCGCAGGACCAGTTTCCCGCCCCGTATCCATACTGCCGGGGACGTGAATTTCCGCGTACTTTCGTTTCGCGCGCTCCGGATCGAGCCGGTTCCCTGCTGGGTCGCGAAGGGATCCCTGGTTTCATCCCAGGTCCCGCCGTTCGATAGCACGGTGTAAAGCGCATAGTGGCTCATGGTTTCGAATATGGTGAACTCCGCCGTGGATATGGAATTGACGTCGTCCCCGAACCTGCGTTCGACCGGAAGTGAATTGATTTCCGGATAGGTTTCCAACCCTCTGCTTCCGCCGATTTTCTGAATGACACCCGGACCGAAAACTGTGATCCCCGGTTTTGCCCCGAAACCCTTCAGGTCGGCATAGGCGCTTTCCCGGTCGTGCGGATTGTGCACCTGGTGAAATCCGAGCCCGGTGACGTAGCTTATACCGAGCGGATTGAGCCCGAGCTGGTAATTCATCATGTCGCAGGCCGCGTCGAAGTACTTCCGGTCATCAGTCAGTTTCCAGTTGAGCAGAGGAGCGCATGCGTAGAGCGGTTGCATGACGTTGTGGCCCCATCTCGTACCGACCGGATTGTTTCCGACCGGGTAGGCGTGTCCCTCGAGCTCGGACACATTGACATCGGCAGCCGCCTTGATTGCCGCCTTGAAGTACTCTACAGTCGCGGCGTCAACGGCCCTTTTTTTCTCGACGACATAGGAGAGGATGTATCCGGGGTTGTCGAATTTGTCGTTATTGAGCGAATAGCCGTAGCAGGTGAACAGATTGTCCTTGAAACTGTCGACCGTGTTTTTCAGCGTCTTTACCTGCTCATGGGCCGCTTCGTCGCCGTCGAACAGATATTTTTGGATGTTGTAATACAGTTTTTCGGGATTCTTGATACGGTCGCCGATGTACGAATAGGCTTTAGCGCCCCTCTCGGCGAGTTTTTTGGAATAGGCGGAATCGTACGGCTGGATGATCCGGGCAAGGTGCATGAAAAGCCCTGCGCCCACCGCAGCGGCCCGGTCGTCGACCTGTACGGTTCCATACTTTTTTTCATCCCAGTCGAGCGGCGCATCGAAGGGCTCAGGGTACCCTTTCGTTTCGGTGCCGAACTGAATACTGCCGTCTTCGTTTTGCAGGTATTCCCACAGGAGCGTTCCCCAGACAGCTTCGTCGATAATGTCCGGGATGCCGTTTCCCTTGCCGATTATGTTATAGGACGAGTCGAACTTGTCGGGAATG
>CAZGVZ010000842.1:0-1848 GCA_964529145.1 uncultured Fibrobacteraceae bacterium
ATGTCTCCATGGAAATCCCTATCGTCTGAGCAATAGCCTATCAAGCCTTTACGTGTTTGCAGGGGCTTGTCTTCCAAATAGAAATTACCCGAATCAACAGAAATAAGACCGAGCATGGCACGAATGAGAGTGGTTTTTCCTGCGCCGTTAGGACCCACCAATCCTGTAATCGCTCCGGCTTCGATTTCTAGATTGAGGTTATCGATTCCCCTATTTTTCCCATAATATTTTGTAACACAACGGGCCGACACCATGGTATGACTCTATCATGGATTTTCCAAATTCACAATTTTATATTTGTGATAAATGCGGATGATTGATATACTGTTATCCATGGTAAGGACAACCGAAGCAATACTACCCGAACGCATTGTACAGTTTTCAGGCAAACAGAATGATTCAGATCCCTGTTATGTTTATATTTCTTCCGAAATTAAACGTCAGTGTCAAAAGTTTAAGGAAATACACTATCCACAGGTCTCTGTTCATTTCGCGACTATGGCAAATGCAATGCCGGGTTTTTTGCAGATCATTCGTGAATCAGGACTTGGTGTATTTATTAATACTATCGGGCATTTAAAGGCTGTTGAGAAAGCGGGTTTTTCTCCTGAAGAAATCATATTCACCGCAAGTGCTTCTTCTGACGAACTATTACAACTGCTCGGTGATAAAGGCATTACGGTAAATCTTGATTCGCTTCATCAGGTAAATCGCTGGCGTTATTTTTTCCCGAAACGGCCTTTCGGCATACGATGTAATATCGGTGACAGTGTATTTCCTGTGGATACCACCGGCGGTGTTTTCCTCGGATCCTCAAGCAGACTGGCTCTTGATTTGGACGAAATTGAGTCACTTGCAGGGACTCCGGATATAAATGGATTACATCTTTACGTGGGTACCAATATCCTCGAGTTGGATTATTTTCTTCGTTGCTACAACAAACTGCTTGAACTCGTGAATCTTTTTCCCGGTCTTGAATATATAGATCTTGGAGGAGGTTTTGGTGTTGATGAGGATTCAACCGGAATTGAATTTGATTTTGAAGCTTACGGGGAGGCTGTGGCGCAACTGTTTACAAAAGTCTCCGAGTCATATACACGACCACTGCGTATTGTATTTGAACCCGGCCGCGTTATCGGAGCGACCGCAGGATTTTTCATATCTACAGTTACAGACATCAAGTACCGGGATAACAAACAACTGGTGGGTGTGAATGCTTCCAGCGCACAGTTCCCGCGACCTCTTTTTTATCCCGATGAGGCAGTGCATCCAACCTGGCTGGTTCGCGGAAACCGACTTGTCGACTCAATGCTGGTAAAAAGCGCAGTATACGGTTGTTCAACATACTCCCGTGATTACCTCTCAAGAAACATTATGCTTCCACAGGTAATGGTCGGTGACAAGATTATATTCGGTAATGCTGGAGCTTACTGCAATTCCGCACATACCCAGTTCCTCGGCTTTGAACAAGCGGCGGAATACTATATATAGGTTTCGAATGTTATTAGAAAAGATTACTACACAAGCTGGATACCGACGTTTTTTTAGGATTTCTTCATGTATATACAATAAGTATTCCGCCCATAGAGCGACGGAAGAAGACATTTGCCGGATGCTTGTTTACGGTAAATCAGCCTATTTTTCTCACGCATCTATTGTCAATTGTCTTTTGGTAAAAAATGGCCAGGATGTTGCGAGATTTTCGCTCTTGCATGATCGGAATTTACCTTTATATATCCAGGCTGCGTTTGTTGAGTTTCTTCCTGAGGTTGACAATATTCGGGACTGGATCCGTCAGGCTGCTGTTATACATTATCCCGGTATATCAAAAATTGTGATTGGATTAAA
>CAZGVZ010000843.1:0-1846 GCA_964529145.1 uncultured Fibrobacteraceae bacterium
CCTTGCTGAAAATCCCATAGGGATCACATTGTCCTCTCTTACCAAGGCAGGTAATCGGAATCAGCCGGGTATCCGTTGCCCCTTTTTCATGAAAACATGGATTTGGAGCCGTAAAACCGGGATCACGAACCCGGGTACACGCACGCCCGGCGACCGCTATCACATATCCGATTCAATCTCAACTCCGGATCTCCGTCTTACCGGAGCTGCAATCCCCTGCCCGCATAGAGCGTCCGTTCCCCGGTACCGATGCGGAACACGTGGCATCCCACCGGCACGTTCGAGATCAGATTCCCGCCGCCGCGTACGGAAACGGGAATTTTCGACAGCAGTTTTCCGGCTACCGAGTAGGTCGACAGATAGAGCTGCCGGCCTCCGGCAGGAATGGTCATATAGATCGGACGACCATTGACACACAACACATCCGCCCTGAGCCCCGGCCCGCTCCCGCCCCGCTTTATGTCAACGATGTCGAACCTGAGGGCCACTTCCTTGGCGCCGCTGCCAGGTTCGAGATAAAACGTGTCAACCATTGTGTTGCCGCCCGAAGTGACGGTGGCCATGTACTTTCCCTGGTACCCCTTGAAACTGTATTTACCGGCGCTGTTCGTGGTACCGTTGGTTTTGGTTTTCCACTCTTCCCTCACCTCGCGCCACTTTTTACCCGTCGGGGTCTCCTGCAGGAGGGAGTCCACAAAATAGCTGGACAGGTTCTCCCGCCACATTCTCCTCTTGCACCAGACCCAGAAAATGAGGCCTTCGATCCTCGGATTCGAAAAGCAGGTGCGCATCAGTTCCTCGACTTTCGCCGCCTGGTTGGACGCGATCGTGAAATCCACTTCCGTGAGCCAGACCGGTTTATTGAGCTGTGTCGCGAGTTTCTCGATCTTCGGCAAATAACTGCTTTTTTCCATGTAATCGCCGAAATGTCCCTCGCAACCGATGACATCGTAATAATCGGACAACGGTTTTACTTTCGCGATAAATTTATCGGCGACATCGTATTGCTCGATGAGATTATAATCGTTGATCACGAATTCACAATCCGGATCGATCTTGCGCGCCTCCTGAAGAATCCATTTGAATATGTTTGGATCGCCGGTTGCTGAATCGAGCATCGTGGTGGCCGGAGTGCCTCCGCCTCTGGCGTGGACTATTTCATTGATGACGTCCCATTGAACCACCTTGCCCTTGAAATAGGTCATTGCGCTGGTGATCCGTTCCTGCATAGCTTCCTTGAACTCCGCCTGGTTGAGCGTGTAGGTCCATTTGGGAATCCAGCCGGTGTGCTCGTTCCAGAACAGGTTATGCCCGCGGATAAGGATATCGTTTTTCTGGAGGAACTCGATGAGATAATCGGCCCGGGTGTAATCCGGATCGGTTTTGTTCACCGTATCCGCCTTATGTACATACTCCCACTTCATCTCGTTTTCCGGGGTGGCATAATCGAAGTATTTCAGGAAAGCCTCTCCATATCCCTCACCCAGAGTATCGAAAGCCCAGCGGTTGATCGATGCTCCAAAACCGAAATGGTTGCGAATCTGTTTGATATCGACTGTGGCTCCCTGTATCGCGGCCCCGTCGATTTCCACCAGAACGTCACAGTCCCTCATCCTGTGGCTGTAGTCATAGCCGCCGGAGGAGCTCTTGGCGAATATGCCCGCGACAGCGCCGTTCAAAAGGAGAATGGCGCATGCGATTGCGGTTGTATTCCGGTACTTGAACATAAATCCCCCTCTTTGAAACGATCAGGCGTTGTGGGTTTCGATTTCGTTATTTTTCAGTTCAACATTCCGTCAAAAAAACCTCCTGGAGAGTTACTCTCCGGAAGCTATCCGGTGCGGAA
>CAZGVZ010000844.1:0-1845 GCA_964529145.1 uncultured Fibrobacteraceae bacterium
AATCACTAATCCACCATATTGGATGAGTTCTTCGCGGTAGCGGTAATGTAATATAGATCAGTGTCCGTAGTGGATCAAAGAAACGACCCTTGACCCCTTGACCGGATTTTTTCTACCGCAACATCCACCAACCCGCAACCGCGATCGAGTCATTTTGGAGCAAAAAGCGAAAGGAACAGATATGCTGTAAATAAAGGATAATTTGACATGAAAACAGGTTTTCTTTTCGTTTTAATGCCCCTGATTGTTCATGCGCAGGTAATCGAGGAAGTGGATCTCGATCTGGCAGTCGATTCTTCCCGGGAAATTATCGCCGTGGAACCCACTTCCGGCGATTCGATTTACGGACGGAATAAAAGGGGAGGTTTTTCACCTTTTCTCGAAATATCGTTCGGTAATATATGGTCGAAGTATACCGATTTTCCTGATGAGTGGTGGAAATACAGAATGAGACTGGGTGGATACGGTGTTTGCAGCGGATTATCGTTTTATCCATGCTGATAGATGAATGTCATGTGGCTGTTAGACTCTCAAATCGGAAGCTATCTATTTAATTTGAGATATTCATCATGGGGTACTACAACTGGTTGTGGGTATCCATACAAGACCCTGATGGCATTTTATTTCAACAGTTCTTCCGGTTTCTCGTTGGCCATTTAGATAGTGTGCGTCTGGCGTACTTGAACAAAGTCCCTACTGCTTGTTCCTGTTTGATAAAAGGCTCATTATTTCCTATTCATAATAATGCAAAGCTATCGAATAGATTCTGCGATGCGGACCGGATACCTGCAATGTATCTTATCCCATGAATCCATCTCTGAAAAACATCAAAGGAACCGCATGTATCGTCAATCGATGATCGCTTTTTGTGCGGCGGCATTGCAGATCTTCAGGTTTGCTAATGGAGTTCCATTGCAAGAAACCATCGATACCGGATTTATCGCAGATACCGCCGTCTTCTGTCTTCCTGAAGTCCGCATCCAGATTCCTCCCCGACCAATGAGTATCTGTCTTAATCAGATGCGTCCCGGCAAGGACTCCTGTGTGGAGGTTATCATTAATGGAGACGGATATTTCAATGCATATATTCATTTTTTCTATATGGACGGCAGGGAATGGAACTACTCCGGAATGACCCGTTTCGATTCAAATAAACCGCTTCCCGATTTCCGCATCGAACTGACGCATGGACCCAAGGGCAATCTGGCCCGCGCCAGCTTCGTCACGAATAACCACATCGACACTGTCACACCTCTTCCGCATCTGCACAACAGCGTAAACGATCTTCCTCTACAACCCGATACCTGTCATGCCGCGGTTCTGAATGTTCTCCGTAGAGCCTACGTCTGCCGTCCAGAATACAGGGTCCTCGTCGAAGAACGGGTCTATACGTATCCCCCGGGATTCCGCCGTGATCCGGTGCTCAATTACCCTGAATTGTCGATATTCCATTATGGAATGTCAGTGTACATACCTACAGCATACTCGCTGGAAAACAGAGCCCAGCTATCCATATACTGGCATATCCTGAAACTTCCGGAACTGGAGTATGATGATCCTTACAAGATCAAGAATGCGGCGGCCGCAAACCACCAAAAAGGAAAACAACGGAAACCACGGATGAATAAGCGGAAAGCATCGGTTATTTTCTTCCGGCCCCTGAATGGTCATTGACGGCAATTCCGAGACTTCGACGCGGTCATACGACGGTATTGTACCTTTCACGCTAATAGGCTAATGGGACCGGGCTCGGGCTAAAGGGACGGCTAAAGGGACGGTGGTAGGAAATGTGTCGCGGGCAGTGTCACGCTGTTCTTTAAACGCAAAGTATCCAGTGCGTTGCAC
>CAZGVZ010000845.1:0-1837 GCA_964529145.1 uncultured Fibrobacteraceae bacterium
CGCGACGATTCCCGCGGACATCGGGAAATATTTGATCTGGAGGAGTGCGGAAAGCCAACCCTGCAGCCCCGGACCGGTGATCCGGCCTATTACCGTTTTCACGAAGATATACACCCCCAGAAGGACCACCACGGGAGAAATGGTTGTCCATAGACGTCTCCATGAGCCCTGTGCGGACGGGGCGGAGGTTCCGGAAGGAATTTTTTTCAGAAGAAAGAGGTAACCTGCCACAGCCGAGAGAACGCTCAGCGGCAGACCGAGCGCCACGAAGGAGAGTTCCGAAAGACCCGAGAGCTGCATGGCGAGAATGACCCCCGGGTAGAGCGGCCACCAGTACTCCCAGACGTGCCGGAACCAGTAATTGACCTGTGTCTTCAGCATGGGAGGCAGTTCCCGCCGGCTGTCGGCTTCGTCCACCAGGGGCGCACTGAAAATGGCTCCTCCGGGCATGGGCAGCAGGCCGATGATCGCCGGGAGCGCCGCAATCATGCCGCGCGGCGGAAGCACGCCCCGGATACCATTGACGAGCTCGTTCATGGCGCCGGACCCGCTCATCTGTGAACTGAACCATATGACCTGCAGGATGATCGCCATCAGAAAGACCGTATCGCCCGAAGTTAAGTGCTCCAGCGTGATGCCCAGCATCCGCTCCGGCGATTGCCCGCACCAGAGTGCTAGGAGCGCGGTTCCTCCGAGGACCGGAAGCGTGAGCCGGCGAAAAATCCGGTTGAGAGCTAAAATGGTTGCGAGTGATACGAAGATTCGCGCGAGAAAAGGTATCTCAATATGCATAAGGGTCATTTCCGCCGTCAGCGCCCCAGGGTACCGATTGAACGGGGCGAATTCTAAGGAGTCGGTGCCGCTTCGGATTAGGTTACACGTGTCCATCGAGCGAGAGAGCTCGTCCCGGATGCGTCCGAACGGACCTGACCGGCATCCGAAAATAACTGTCCGGCCGCTCGATCGCAATATGCCCAGCGGAGATTCGATGCGTCCTCATTGTAGTCACGAGGAGGCCTGCTGCATACGCAGGAGAGAACCGGGAGTCAATTGATCCCAATGTGCAGCCGTGCGCCGCCGGCCCCGTCTGTCCTGATGTAAAGTCTCATGCTCCCGGTAGCCGTGCCGGTCTCGATCGAGCGTCCATAAAGGTCGAAACACCGTCCGGGTGCGGTTCCGGACACCGGTCCGGCGGCTCCGGGCAGCAGGCGCTGTCCGGATCTGCGCGGCCCGAAGGCCACCGGAGTCCCGCCGTGCTCGTACGCGCCGAGGTCGGGCGCTTCGCCGGAAAAGGGAAGTCCCACGTCGGTTCCTCTGTCGATCAGGTCGCTGCCCCCCCTGAGTTTGAGGAACGGCAGGTCGGGGAGGGAGCCGTCGGGGTTGCGCGGCCCGCGCCACCCGCTGTCGGACACCGAGAGAAAGTCATCGTCTTCGGGAGTAATGCCGAGATCCCAGGCGTTGAACTCCATGATCGAGGCGCCGAGATTTCTGTTTTTTTCCGGAAAAGCGACGTTGTTTTTCAGTACATGGACGATACTTCCCGACAGGACGCTGTCTGAGAACATATCGAACTGGCAGCCGTTATTGAAGGCGATATTGTTGTACCAGTCGGTTCCGCCCGGTGAATGGTTCGCGTAAAATCCCTGGTTTCTGTTTTTCCAGGATACACAGTTACGAATCGTATGCCGTATTTTCGACATGTAGCTGTTCCCCATCTTGAACCCGCTGCCATTGCCGCCGGTCGCTTTGCCGCTGCTGAAGAAGCCGTTTCCATATGCCCAGCAGTTTTCGACTACTACCGGAAACTGCTGTTTGAAGAGATCGTAGCCGTCGTCTG
>CAZGVZ010000846.1:0-634 GCA_964529145.1 uncultured Fibrobacteraceae bacterium
GACGTTGCGGTTCCGGTTGTTTTCGGAATGTGGATTATGATTTCGGGAATCAGGGGAGGTATTTGATCGCAAGGAGCATTCATGCGTATCGTTTTTCTGGGATCAGCCGACTTCGGCATCCCGACACTGCAGCAATTGACCGCGCAACATACCATCGCAGGGATCGCGACCACGCCTCCCCGGCATGAAGGCCGGGGTTTGGGTCTCAGGGACTCGCCCGTTGCCGCCTTTGCCCTCAGGGAAGGGATCGAACCGGTCTGGACACCGGAATCGCTTTCGGATCCGGTGTTCATCTCGGCGCTGCGGGAGGCAGAGGCGGACTGCTTCGTCGTGGTGGCATATCGTATTCTTCCCAGGGAGGTATTCTCGATGCCGCCGCTCGGAACCCTGAACATTCACGCTTCGCTTCTCCCGAAATACCGGGGAGCCGCACCGATCCAGCGGGCGATAGAGGCCGGAGAACAGAATACCGGCGTTACCGTGTTCCGGATCGACCGGGGCATCGACACCGGGGAAATTCTCGCACAGACGGAAATATCCATCGGACCGGAGGAGACCACGCCCGAGCTCTGCAACCGACTAGGCGATCTCGGTGCAAAATTGCTCATTTCGACGCTCACGGCGCTGCAAAGGG
>CAZGVZ010000846.1:644-1822 GCA_964529145.1 uncultured Fibrobacteraceae bacterium
CGAAGTCAGAAAGACGAACCAGGAAGCAAGGCACCTAAGCTCAGGAAAAACGAATCGATTATCGACTGGCACTCTACCGCAGAAGCGATCTTCAACAAGATAAGGGCATTCAAGCCCTTTCCGGGTACCGCGGCCTTTTTCCATGGAAGCCGGCTCGGCATAGAATGGGCTTCGGTTCAAGGATCGATTGACCGCGCAGCGCCATGTGGAACCGTCACGGATATCGGACGCGAATTTTTCGATGTCCAGACCGGCGGGGGGACACTTCGTATCGTCGCGGTCAAACCCGAAGGACGACGGTCGATGACCGTCCGCGATTTCCTCAGCGGTACCGCTCTCAGTGTGGGAGACAGACTTCAATGAACAGCAGAGAACTGATCCTGCGGGTAATGACCGCATACGACCGGCGTCCCGGAAATCTCGAACGCCTGATAGAACATGCGCTTTCCGGACTGCATATCGACCACCGCGACCGGCGCCTCATATTCGAGGTAGTGTATGGAATAGTGCGGCGGAAAGCGACACTCGACTACCTCATCGGCCGGACTGTCACCGATGAAAAAAAGAGGGAAGATCCGCATCTGCGCCGTTTACTGAGAATAGGCCTTTACCAGTTGCTCTATCTCGACCGCGTTCCCGACCATGCATCTGTTAATGAGACCGTGAAACTCGCCGGAGGCAACCCGAGGACGAAAGGATTCACAGGTATAATCAACGCGGTGATGCGTTCGGTAATCAACAACAAGAAACAGATTGAGCTGCCGGATCCGCAGAAACAGCTCACCGAGCGTCTGGCGGTTGAGTTCTCGCATCCGAAATGGATGATCGAGAGGTGGATGAAACGTATCGGTTTGACACACACGAAACGGCTTTTGGCGTTCAACAACGAAAAACCCCAGATTTATCTTCGCCGTACCCTCAGGATGATGTCGCGGCAGCATTTCGAAAGCGATGTGCGGCTGATCTGCGATTCGGCTACCGGATACATGGATCTGTACTACCGTCTGAAAAAAGCGCTCGTGCCGGAGCAACTGCAGCTTCTTCAGCAGGGTTTCTGCACAATTCAGGCGCCGTCGTCGGGATGGGTGGTTGCACTGCTCGATGTGCGACGCGGTGAACATGTGATCGACCTGTGTTCCGCCCCGGGCGGCAAGAGTTCGCTGATTTCGGAACTGGCG
>CAZGVZ010000847.1:0-1818 GCA_964529145.1 uncultured Fibrobacteraceae bacterium
AGTATTTTTACCCATTTGATTTCCTCCCGGCTATACCGGTGGCTTTCCTGGGGGGTTTCAAGCGCATCGTCCAGAACGGCGTGTTGTTTGATCAGGCAGTCCCGGCGCGCCAGGGCCTCCATCATCGTCATCCCGCCGGAAAGCGTGCTCCGGATATTGGTACGGTTGATCCTGCAGATGAGGGCTTCGAGTTCCGCAAGCACGGACATGGCTTCCTGAATAAGGCCTTTCGGCTCTTCATCGGGCTTATCGCCTTCCTGCACCGCGGCATTCCTGCCGATGCGGGATTTCAGCGAGGCGACCTTTCTCATCAATTCGTTCCGGATTAACAATGCTTCGGCTAATTTCATGTTTCCGCTCCTTTATGCCTTTTTCCGAACTTACCGGGATACCGGCCATCACACCGCACACACGGGCCGGGCGCTCCACGGAGGATCGCCGTTCCATCCCGTGATTCCTATTACATCCTTAAGTGCCTGTTCACACCGCAGGGTTAAAAGCTGGTGGGTCCGTCAGCGTCATTGGTGATGCTTTAATGATTGGTAGTGTTTATTACCGGGTAACGTATACTGGGCTGATTTGTTTTTATGTACGCTGCCCATCGCGCACGCGCATCCTAGAATTGTGTGTGGATATATTTGAATTCCCTCCCGGGAATAACGCTCGCCCGGACCCATAATATCGTCTGTCTATTCCTCCAGTTCCGTCAGCCAGTTCGTTTCCTGGATGGTAACATTGAATTCACGTATCCGTATGTCCAAATCGTCAACTTCTTTTTGAAGCGCGGCCACATCAAACACTTTCACCCATTTCAGTTGCTGTCGGACCTGATAGCCCCCATGGGCGCTCTCGATGGCGCCTTGCAGCACCGCATGTTCGTTAATCAGGCGGTCACGGCGCGCCAGGGCCTCCATCATCGTCATGCCGTCCGGCAGGGTGCAGCGCATGTTCGTCCGGTTGATTCTGCCGACCAGAACCGCTTCTTCCCGGAGAGCGGAAAAGGCGTTCCGTATCAATGCTTCCGGTTCCTCCGTCGGCACATCGCCTTCCTGTACGATGGCATTTTTGGCGATACGTTCCTTCAGCACACCTACTTTTTTCTTCAACTCTTTTCGAATTAACAAGGCTTCGGCCAATTTCATATCTCTGTTCCCTTATGTCCGAGGGCTGTTATTTCCTTTGATTCAATGTTTTTTGTTCTTTATGGAGTCAATAATGTCAACAAGGTCGGAAGTCCCCATAATTTCCTGAAAAATGCAGTTAGCAAGGTCTTCATAATCAATGACAGCACCTTCTGCCGGTATTAATCTTTCATGCACAAAATCTAAACATATTTTACGCAACGCAGGTTCCGAAAAATCATCAATCTCCAAACATGTCAAAAAATCCCTCATAGATTCACAGTCGGAAAAGTACGCGTAAAGGTCCCCATGTTGTTCCTTCAAGAATTCTGAAAAAGATTTCATTTGTATACTCCTTATGCTTTTTCTTATACATTTCATTCCACCACCACTTCTCGCAGGTGATACCCTTTCATATTCTTCCTGCGCCATCGTTTTTCCGGAATCAGGCGGGCAACCTGACTTTCGTACTGGGCTTTAAGCGCTTCCGCTGAGATATAACTCGATGAATGTTTGTAAATGCTGTCAAGAATGTATTTGCGGCGTTCATACTTCCCGTCACTTTCTTCGAACATACTGCATAGCCATAACTCATTACACCAGTCTTTATAGAATCGTCCTTTGTGATTAGGGAAGTATCGATAACTGTCTTAGCTCAGCGGGAATAGGACTTTTCCCGAAAAGTTTAAGGTACTTC
>CAZGVZ010000848.1:0-1818 GCA_964529145.1 uncultured Fibrobacteraceae bacterium
CGAGATTTCTTGAAAACATTGAAATCACAGCGTTCACTTGTCTGGCAATACCAAATCCCGCGTTCAGGACGGTCCCGAAGAATGCATTAATGATAAGCGCCGAACCCTGAATTTTACCAACAGCAGCGGCAGCACCAATCATAATCCAGACTGAGAACCCCAACATATCCTTATACTTGGAGCGATCAGTTTGAAAATTCCACAGAGTAATATCTGCAAATATTTTTTTGCAGTAGGCGAAAAAAAGCAAGGCTGGTATACCATTGGCTACGGTGATCAGCGCTGCGTACAGCCTGAGTTTCTCGCAAGAGTAAAAAATGACTAATGCTGCAAAAAAAGCCAGAAGACTTCTGATGATCTCTATGGTTGCCCGCACAGCAAATTTTTCATTAGCCGTCACTAGGCCCTGGTAGGGTATACTGGCCACAGAAAAGAAAGTAGCCAGTGCGGAAAACCGCATTACAAAAAGTGCATCAGCCGTTTTTCCCGGCTCAAGATTCAGATAATTTTTCACATAAAAAACACCGGCCGTTTCAGCCAGAATTAAAACAAGTATCGCCAGACAAAGGTGTATGACAAGACTTATATTAAATACTTTATTCGTACCAGCAATATCACCCTTTCCCATTTCAAAGGCAATATAACGATAGGTCGTAGAAATCATGACGGTATTAAGAAATGCGAGCAGGGTAACAATCCCGCCGACCACACTGTACAATCCAAAATCCGATGCCCCAAGCCCCTGGAGAATAAAGCGGGAGGCAGCCAGGCCAAGGATAGACGTGATTATCAGTCGGACATATAAGATGGCGCTATTTTTGAGTATGAGGATATTGTCTTTTGACATTCGTTCAGGAATTAGGGCCGCTACGAGGGGTCGGCGTATGCACCGGTAACATTATGTCCGCTATGATGGGAGAAGCGAAGAAGAGCAGTAAATAGGCAATGGTGCCCAGTCCGAGATTGGCATAAAAGGCAGTGTTGAAATCAGCCTGCGTGGCGCCCTGGAGGCGGATCAGCGCCTGCCTGAAGCCGGAATCCATAAGGCTGTTGGCAATGGCCAGAAACACCGCCATCATGGCCACCGCCCCGTAATCGGCCGGCACGAGAAACTGCGCCAGCAAAAGGGTGATGACAACGCCGATGCCCTTTTTGGCGATCTGCTCGGAAAAATTCCAGATAATGCCGATGGTGGTTTTTTGTGTGAGGGTCATGATCTGTTACAGGGGTTGTATCTGTAGTTGTACTTTCTGCGATTGGCTGTTTTAAATCGCTTTTCGTTGCGCTCGTCAAAATAACCCCCATGCCCGGGTTGGGAACCTGGTAATAACGATGTAATGACGATACTCAAATCCTGTTCCCGGCCACCCATCCCTTTTGTTTTATCCTCTCATAGGCCCGCTGTATCTGGTGTGGCGTAAATTGCCGCTTCCGGTCATTCCAGGAATAGGTTCGATCCACGATATCATCCATGGATGCAACTGGTTCGTTGTTGACAACCCAGTGCACCGTGGAGAGCAGTTCCAGGCCCACCGTCGATTCAAAACCGGCGACCAGTTCAGAGACGTCCCTCAAACGGCTGCGGGTTTCGGGATGACCTTCGAGAAATGCGTCGGCATCCCGAATTGAACCGGGCACAAGGTTAAGCCGCTTGGCGGGATTGTCTCCACCATCGGCATATCCGAAAATCAAATGGCCTTCCACCGCATGCAGCACATGCCGAAGGTTTTCCGCATAGGGCCCATAGGGTCCTTTCTGAAATCTCAACCTCAGGGGCTCACCGGCTTCCTGCATGAAATACATCAGCTTATGAACTTC
>CAZGVZ010000849.1:0-1812 GCA_964529145.1 uncultured Fibrobacteraceae bacterium
CATAGGGATCACATTGTCCTCTCTTACCGAGGCAGGTAATGGACGGACTACCCCGGTAATCATGGCCTCTCCCCCACACCCGGGACCATTTTCACTTTCCTGAACCGTTCCATCATTCACCTTCAAGAATCCGTTTGACATCTTCCGCGGAGGATAATATATTCAGTGTAATAGTTCACTATAACAATAGCTGAATTCCGACCAGGAGTGCCCATTGGCTTTCATATTCACACTGAGCAACTCGAGCGGCGTACCCTACTATCGACAGATAGTCAATCATGTCATCTACGGGGTGGCGAACGGTATGCTCAAGCCCGGGGAGAAACTGCCTACCGTACGGCAGCTGGCGGTCGATCTGCAGGTGAATCTCAATACCATTTCCAAGGCTTACAGCGAACTCGAAATCCGCGGCATCATAAACACGCAGCAGGGAACCGGAACCTTCGTTTCCGAGAGCGGCGCGGAACTCGATCCTGCTGAAAAAGCCAAAGGTATCGAGATGCTCTGCGGCAGATTCCTGGATGAGGTCGCAGCGATGGGTGTGAGTACCGACGAAGCGCTTTCCGTTCTGAAAAAAATCGAAAAAGAACGCAAATGCCGGAATAGAGGGAGTTGATCTATGGCTGAGGATACGAAAAACGAGTATAGAGAGAAGAGGGATTTCAACCCCTTTCTATGGGAGTTGAAAAAAGGGCTCTTCTCTTTGCGGCGCTATGCGATCAATATGATGATCGTTCTTCTGGCCATTGCCGCGTATATGGGTTTTCGTCTTGTGTTCCCCCCGGGTTCGGTATTACCTCATGCGGCCGCACTGCTTATCGGGACGATCGCGCTCTCGGTTCGGGTAGCTTTTGAATGGGAGCGTGTACCTCTGCTGCGATTCGGCCGTTTCACGAAAATAAAAGGGCCCGGCCCGTTTTTCATTGTGCCTTTCATCGATATCCCGTACGGTTATGTCGACTGCAGGATCACGGTTACCGATTTTGCAGCGGAGAAAGTGCTCACCAGGGATGCGGTTCCGGTTTACATCGACGCGATCATCTTCTGGATGATCTGGGATGCAGCCAAAGCAAGGCTGGAAGTGGAAAACTTCCGGAATGCGGTTCCCCTGAGCGCCAAAACCGCCCTGCGTGACATCATCGGAAAAACCACACTGGCCAGGCTTCTTACCGACCGTGACGGAATCGGGGAGGAACTGCAGAAGATCCTCGATGCCAAGACCAATCCCTGGGGAATCACTTCACTGTCGGTGGAAATAAAGGATATAGTCATCCCGAAGGATCTCGAGGATGTCATTAGCAAGGAGGCACAGGCGGAGCGGGAAAAGAACGCGCGTGTGATCCTCGGTTCCGCGGAAATCGAGCTGTCCCACAAGTACGCCGAAGCCTCTCGGGAGTATAAGGGCAATGAGGAAGCCCTGACGCTCCGTTCGCTCAACCTGCTGCTGGATGCGGTAAGGAATAAGGGTTCCATGATACTCGTCCCTTCCGAGGTGCCCCATCTCATGAACAAGGCTTTTGCCGCGGCCATGGCCAGAAAACCGGACACCGGGGACGCCGGAGATCCGGCTTCAGACAATTCTTGAGGAGAAGATATGCCGATTCTGGAAATGCGAAAAGTAGTCAAGAGCTACCGCAAGGGGGAACGCTCGGTTCCCGCCCTGAGGGGCATTGACATGACTATCGAAAAAGGGGATTTCCTCAGTATCGTGGGTCCGTCGGGATCCGGAAAATCGACCTTGCTCAACATCATCGGATGCCTTGACACTGCATCGGAAGGCGAAGTGCTCTTCAACGGGGAGAAACTCGGGGA
>CAZGVZ010000850.1:0-1810 GCA_964529145.1 uncultured Fibrobacteraceae bacterium
AAAGAAAGGGGTAGTATGGTAGCGAAAAAAGGTTTTTTCATAGCGGTGATGATGTTAGCGACGATCGTGTCCGCAGAAATTGAAGAGGATGATGGTCCGAAACTGAAAATCAATGGATGGGGATGGCTGACGATCGGCAGAGTCGAAAGCGGTTTTACGCAGGAAATCAATGAAAAAGGAACTGAAGGTAACCCGAATTTCGATGTCGATTTCACGAAAAGGTGGCTTTCCGACTTTAACGCGGGTGTGAAGGTCGAACGAGCTTTTAACGAGTCACTCAAGGCGCGGTTCCATATAGGTCTCACCACTGCGTTCCCGGTTCCCGATCCACGGTATAATTATAACGCTGAGTACTCGAAAATGCGCCTCGCGCCGTATCTGATCGACGCTGCAATCGAACGGACATTCGATTTGGATGACCATAACATCTTTCTTGAATTCGGGTATTTTCCGGTACGGTACAATAATGAAGCCGCGAATCTGGGTGAATACCTTTTTCGCAGCATGCCGTATCCCACAGTCATCGAATCCGGATTCGAGCTCGCAGATAAGACCAAACAGATGGGATTTCATGTCGGGTACAAATGGGACTTCCTTGAAAACAGCTTCTTGAAATCGGATCTCTATTTAAATTCCTCCACGAAGCACTACCCCATTTTCGACATGACACCTTCGTTTTTGTCGGCTTTGAATCTGGGTAAAATTGTGGAAATAGGGGCGGGCGTGAGTTGGCATAATTTGGTATCGGTGGACATAAAGAACACAGAACCTGGCAGGGATAAAAGCAGGCTCGGGAACGCCTCGCATAGGTATATCTATGTAGACCCTGAGATCAAAGGGATGAAAATAATCGAAGATGACTCCCTGAATGTTTACGGGGATACCGTCCACTACATCGATACCTCTTATTTATATGATACCACCTACTACAGTTTCCGCGGTACAAAAGTAATGGGACGGTTGACTTTCAGTCCAAACGGAATAATAAAATCCGACATCCTGGGCCCGGAAGATCTGAAAATTTACATGGAATTTGCCATTCTTGGATTCAGGAATTACACTGAATGGTATACCAATATCAAGGAACGCATTCCGGTAATGTTCGGGATCAATCTTCCCACATTCAAGCTACTTGACATACTTTCTTTGCAATTGCAATGGTTCGGCAACAGATATTATAACACTTGGGAAGACGTGTGGAGGAACACGGCACCGTCCCCGTACACCGGAGAGTACATTGCTATGATGTATAAAGACTGGAAAGCGGAGGCGGACACCGGTGACATAGCAGTAGTGGACGACAACTGGAAATGGTCGCTGTATGCCTCGAGAAAGATCAACAACAGGATTAGATTGAGCGGACAGGTCGCATGCGATAACTTTTTCAAGGACCGCTATATGCCTCCTCCTCCATCCCAGAGTAAATATACCGAGCTGATGCGGCGGACATGGGCAAAGGATAAAAACGGGAAAGAGAAATGGGGACAGATATGGGACTGGTACTGGATGCTCAGGGTAATGTACTATTTATAAATAAAACCTGACTTGCATTTTAAACGGGGCGGCCTTGAATATCCACCGCCCCCTTCCTCCATGAATGCCAGACAGAATGTGTCATGATCACCGAGATTCCTCCCGACAGAAATTCCACCCGGCTAACTTTTCACATGGATGCACCTATACCATCCAGTTCACATCTGATCAATATTTTTCCATTACCTCCTCGGTAAGAGAGGACAATGTGATCCCTGTGGGATTTTCAGCAATGGGACCACGGCGTTGTCACTCCGTTCCTTAAGCGTAAGGAATC
>CAZGVZ010000851.1:0-1809 GCA_964529145.1 uncultured Fibrobacteraceae bacterium
TTTCGGACTTATACCCGGAGAACTGCTCGGCACTGTTCCCGAAGGCACCGCCATTCTTTTGGGACGGGGAGTTCACTGTACGACAGGACCCGGAGGCAACTGGACGACGATCATCTCCTCGATGTTTCTCCATGGGGGATGGTTTCATCTGATCAGTAACATGTGGTTCCTGGCGATTTTCGGCGATAATGTTGAAGATTCCCTGGGGAAGATCCGGTTTGCCCTTTTCTACCTGGCCTGCGGAAGCGCCGCGGCCTGGGCGCAGATCGCGATGGATCCATCGAGCACGATTCCCATGGTGGGAGCATCAGGGGCGATCGGAGGGGTGTTGGGCGCGTATACGGTTCTGTTCCCGAAAGCGCGTGTGGAGACGCTGGTTTTTCTGGGATTCTTCATCACAATTGTGGGAGTTCCGGCGATCTTCATGCTCGGATACTGGTTCTTCATCCAGCTCATTTCCGCCCTTACGGCTCTGGGTGGAAGGAGTGAAGGCGGGGTCGCTTTCTTCGCGCATATCGGCGGTTTTCTGGCTGGAATCGGTCTGGTGTATCTTTTAACGAGTGGACGTAAGCCACAACACAAAATGCACCTCCGTTTCGAACATCGGTAGCTTCCGCTACCCTGATACGCCGCTGCAGTTCAGAATATGGAAAAATCGAAATACCTTTTCGGATTTTTTCTGATGTCGACAAGCAGGGCGTTGAGGTTCTTTACCGTGCTTTCGATCGAAATGGCCAGAGTGTCGCTTTGGCCGAGTCTGCCGAGGGATCCTTTCCCGCTGTCCAGGCGTGCCGCGAATCTTGAGATGTGCTCGACCGTGGAGACGAGATCCTCATAGGTTTCCTCGTTTTCCATGATCTTCGCGAACGTGTTCGAAGAATCCGCGAGCATGTTGCCGAACCTGCGGAGGGCCGCTCCGGCCGAGAGCATTTCCCGATAGAGAGCGGGATCTCTGACTAGGCGCGACAGGGTTCCCCTGGAATCCATGACCTGCTGCAGGATGCCGGTCAGGTTGCGTACCGATGACAGAATTTCGTCATGGAGTTCCGGACTCCTGATGAATTTCGAGAGGCTTCCCTCGCCTTTGTTAATAAAAGCGATAAGGCTGTCGAGCCGGGCGATCAGGTCGCGGATCTCGGTGGCGGATTGAGATCCCGCCTGAAGGAAATCATCGACTCCGACCGAGGCGGCTGTCGCGAGCATCCGGCCGGCTTTTATATGTCCGGCGGAAGGGTCGCCGGGGTCGATCGAGACGTACTTGTCCCCCAACAGTCCCATGTTCTTGATCGAAGCGCTCGCATCCGACGAAATGTACCTCAGTGCGTTGCCTTTGATGGAGAGCGTGAGTTCGGTTTTGGCATCTATGAATTTTATTCCGCTCACGGTCCCGATTTCGACTCCGAGAAGCCATACAGGTGAACCGGGACGCAGGCCGGACGCATTGTCGAAACGGGCATACAGCTTTTCCTGACGGGTAAACAGCGTGCCGGACAAACCGGAAAAGAAAATGGCGGCGAAGAAGATTCCGATTCCCAGGGTGATCAGGATTCCCGCTTTGAGCGCGGCCCAGGCGACATCTTTGCGCCGGTCGAATAGATTCCGCGATCGTGCAGCCATCAGCTTGATCCTGCCGATGGGAAGTTCATGCGGCGTACTCCATGAATTTGCGTACCGTCGGATTCGTCGAAGATCTCAATGCGTCTTCTCCGCCGTCGATGACCAAATGGCCTTTGTCAATAAAGAGGAAACGCTGGGCCGTAAGCAGCGCGTCGAGAACACTGTGCGTGACCATGATGAATCCACTGCCCC
>CAZGVZ010000852.1:0-1800 GCA_964529145.1 uncultured Fibrobacteraceae bacterium
TACTGCAGGACGGCAACGGCCAGATCGCGGACACCCACTCGGTGAGTGCGGGTCTCGACTACAGCGGCGTAGGCCCGGAGCATGCCTACCTTCACGAAACCGGCCGGGTCGAATACACTTCGTCAACCGACCGGGAGGCAGTCGACGCGTTCTCCCTGCTCTGTGTGAAGGAGGGGATCATTCCGGCGCTCGAATCGGCGCATGCCGTGGCCTGGGCAGTCAAAACCGCTCCCCGGCGTTCAAGGAACGAAATCATGATAGTCAACCTTTCCGGCCGCGGCGACAAGGATATCTTTTCGGTGGCCGATTACCGGGGTATCTCCCTATGAACCGGTATCACGGGGTATTCGGGAGACTGCGCGAGAGAAAAGAGGCGGCGTTCATTCCCTTCACTGTGGCCGGCGATCCGGACATCAGGACAAGTGAAGCCATTCTCAAGGCTTATATCGACGGAGGAGCCGACATTCTGGAAATCGGCTATCCGTTCAGTGACCCTGTCGCGGACGGCCCGGTGAATCAGCGTGGAGCTCAACGGGCGATCGCCGCGGGGATCGCTCCGGCCTCGTTCTTCCGGCTGATCGCGAAGATCAGGGCATACGGCGATCTTCCTCTTGGCCTGCTTCTTTACGCCAACACGGCTCACCACTGCGGTTACCGTGATTTTTGTTCGATGGCGGCGGATGCGGGAGTCGACAGTCTGCTTGTCGCGGACATGCCGCCCGAAGAGTACGGAGAGATCGGGGAAGAGATGCACGCTGCCGGGATTTCACGAGTCTTCATCGTATCGGAACTGACGCCCCCCGGGCGAATGAAGATGATCTGCGACAAGGTCGACGCATTCGTCTATGTGGTCAGCAGGCTCGGGGCTACCGGCACGGGGACCACCCTGAGCCGAAGCGTTCACGCCACACTCGACCGGCTGAGGAAAGTGACAGACAAACCCCTGGCGGTCGGGTTCGGTATCTCCACTCCGGCTCATGTCGGTGAGGTGACTGCCGCGGGAGCCGACGGAGCGATCGTCGGCAGCGCACTGGTAAAGCTGATCGAAGAGAATCTGGACGATCCGGGAAGGATTCCCGGGCTTTTGGCGAAAAAAGTGCGCACATTCAAGGCCGCTACACGAAATATTGCAACGGAGAGCGGGAACTCGCATGGCCGAATATGACAATCTGCTGGACCTGAACTATATCGCTTTACGCCTGGAAGGCCTGGAGGAGACGATCATCTCTAAACTGATCGACCGCGCCCAATTCTGTGTCAATGAAAAGGTTTACGAAGCCGGCCAGAGCGGTTTTGCGGGCGAGAAGAGCAGATGTCTGTTCGACCTTCGAATGCACTTCCACGAACAGATGGATGCCGCGTTCGGGCGGTTCTGCGTTCCCGAGGAGCGTCCGTTCACGAGGAACCTTCCTCAACCGCAGCGGGCAGTCGTTCTTCCCGAAACCGGACTCCAGATCGACGATCTCGAGAGCGTCAATTTTGCCGGTCCGATCCGTTCCCATTACATGAATCTGGTGAAAAAGATCTGCCGGCCCGGAGATGACGGGCAATACGGATCAAGCGTCGAACACGATGTCTATGCAATCCAGGCAATTTCGCGCCGGATCCATTACGGCGCTTTCTACATTGCCGAATGCAAGTACAGGGGCGATCCCGAGACGTTTCGCAGAGCCGTCGAAGTGCGGGACCTGGACAAACTCGAAGATCTGGTGACGCGCAAAGAAGTGGAGGACCGGATCATCGAGAGAGTTTCACAGAAAACCGCTGAAACGCAGAAAGGCGTGAATCGCGAGATACGCA
>CAZGVZ010000853.1:0-1797 GCA_964529145.1 uncultured Fibrobacteraceae bacterium
CACGACGAGCTCCGGGGAGTAAAGCCGCTCGAAAGCGATCAGCCTGCGCAAGAGCATGGCACCCATTTCAGGCTCGTAGTAAGGAGTGACATCGAACGGATGATCTCTACCGGTGAAATCGAGAGGTCCCCACCGTGAGGTCAATTCCGCTTCGGCTTCGATACGCCGGGCAGATTCGCGGTAGAGCACGGCGACGAAACATTTGACCGGCAGGGGAGTTTCAGGATGCGCCATGGCCGATCACTCTCCATGCTCTGAGCACCACTTCCCGGGAAATACCCATGAACGAATCTATGCAGGAGATCTGCCCGTCGATATCGAGCTCTCTCCGAACCGTTTTTTCAGCTGTGCGCAAGGCTGTCGAAGCCCCCTGCATATACATGTGTTGTCCGGCAATGCACCGTGTGAGCACCGGATAGGTCATCATCTCCCATGTGAATGAAGTGATCCAGGCATGGTAGAACGTTTCCGGGTCCGCCGGCGGCAGCTTGTAAGTCAGGCGCACCTTGCGGCTGTTTTTGACTATGGTCGCAAGCTCGATGCGATTTCCCGGACCTTTCGGAACGAGTTCGATGGTCGTATAACCCTGAAAAACCCGCGTCGCCGCGATCGTGGGAAGGGGTGTAGGCGAGAACAGGAGATATCCCGGATCGAGCAGCAGGTTGGCACGATCCTCCATGATCATCATGCCGCAATGGGTATCCGGCCCGTAGTTTCGGTCGGCGAGCAGCGGCTGTGCTTCGATGCCGAGTGCGTCGAACACTGCGATTATAGCCGCAGTCAGTGAAAAGCAGGTTCCACCGGTCCCCCACCGCAGATGATCACCGATAACCTCGTCCGGAAAGCGAACCGCCGAGGAGGAGTCGAGTACCCCGTCCGATTTGATGATCTTCGTCAGGTTTTCATAGGGAATCAGGGAAAAAGCGGTGGCTACCTGCCCGATCAGAGATCGTCTGTCCGTGGAACGGATGCCGTATTTCCGACAAAAGAGTTCAAGCGTGCCTCTGTCGCCGCATCGCAGAAAAGGAGCATCCTGCAGGGTTCGCATTACTTATCTCCTGTAAATGGAGGGACCGGTGATATCGTCCTCTGCACAGGCGCGATGAAGGTAATTGTCCTTTTAACCATGTCGTATGTCTCCATGACAGGACCTGTCTGCTCGATCTTTTTCTCGGACAGGAAGCGCTGCAGCTCGGAATAAAATTTGTACGCTCCGGTCGTGTACGAGAAAAAACTCCTTATGCGGAAGCGTCCGACAACCGCGTCGGTGCGATCGAACATGCCTGATCTATACGGTTTCCTTACGGAAACGAGACTGTCGGTGACTATCCCGCCTATGCTGCGCAGTGTATCGGTCGCGCCGCTCTGAGGATTGTCGTAAAACACGGAAAAACCCGTATTTGTCGGAAGCTGCAGAGTGTCACGTACGTAACGGTAGACGTCGTTCATCACGATCCGGATGCCGTTGTAAGGGCCGCGGTACTCCCTGTAGACGAGAGCATAGGGACCCTGGGGCTCCCGTGTCAGCTCAATCGGATCGAAGAGCCCCGCGTAGAAGAAAAGACCCCCAAGCAGGAGGAGGATCGTGGATGCGATGATGACCGCGGTTTTGATCACGGAAACGAGTCCTTTCTTCTTAGATGTAATATCAGAACGGGATAAGCCGGACGAAAAGGGCATGAAGCGGGTACGAACTTCCCCGGGGCGTTTTCGGAATCGCTCAACTCAGATAAAAATAACACGGGAACCGATGTGGAGAAAGAGACTGCATGGCCTGGGCCATGTCTGGTCCGGAGA
>CAZGVZ010000854.1:0-1794 GCA_964529145.1 uncultured Fibrobacteraceae bacterium
GCGGGGCTCTGGGCTACATTGATTTCAGCGGGAGAATGGATACCTGCATCGTGATACGAACCATCGTGTATCACGAGGGCAAGGCGCTCATCCAGGCCGGCGCCGGAATCGTGGCGGACTCGGTGCCGTCTCTGGAGTATCAGGAGTCGGTTCAGAAGGCGACCGCGCTGTTCAACGCGATCTCGCACGCCGAAAGGATCGCCGGGTAACGATGGACAGCGACTTGAGAACCGGTGTATCGCCAATGAATGGACACGACGTATGCTGCTGATGATAGATAACTACGACTCTTTCACCTTCAATCTCGTTCAGTATCTCGGAGAATTGACGGATGAACAAATCCGGGTGATCCGGAACGACAAGGCGTCGGTGGAGCAGATAGCCGCCATGAAGCCTTCGGCGATCGTGATCTCTCCGGGCCCCTGCACTCCCAACGAAGCTGGGGTGTCCGTCGAGGTGATACGGCGGCTGGGCAGCGTGATTCCGCTCCTCGGGGTCTGCCTGGGTCATCAGTCGATCGGAGTCGCCTACGGCGGGAAGGTCGTTCGGGCCCCCTATCTGATGCATGGAAAAACCTCCCTGATTCATCACCCGGGCGGGGGAATCTTCAGGGGACTTATGCAACCGTTCACCGCGACGAGGTACCATAGCCTGATTATCGAGCGGGAAACCTGCCCTCCATGTCTGTCGATCGAAGCCCGGACCGATGACGACATCATCATGGGAGTGCGGCACCGGACGCATCCGGTGTTCGGAGTGCAGTTCCATCCGGAATCGATACTCACCGAGGGGGGGAAACTGCTGCTCGGGAATTTTCTCGCACTTGCCGCCGAGCACGTCAGGGTAGGATAGACGGATAAGAACCAGTGTCCACCTTTCTCGAAACCATTCTCGCACGGAAGAAAGACGAAGTGGCGCTCCTCAGGAAGCGGAGACGCGCTGTGGGGGAGTTCGGTCCTGTTCCGCAGCGGCGCGACTTCTGCGACGCGATCTGCGCAGGGCAGGGCCTGGGCATTATTGCGGAAGTCAAGAAGTCCTCGCCCTCCAGGGGAATAATACGCGGTGATTTCGACCCCGTAGCAGTCGCGACCGCCTACGACAAAGCCGGAGCGAACGCGGTTTCTGTTTTGACGGATGAGCATTTCTTCGGGGGTTCGACGGCGGACCTCGTCGCAGTGCGTAACGCGATCGGCAGGCCGGTGCTGCGCAAGGATTTCATCATCGATACCGCGCAGGTGGAAGAGACCGCCGCGATCGGCGCGGATGCCGTGCTGCTAATCGCGGCGGCGCTTGACGATTACAGACTGCGCGACCTGTATCAGGCATCATGCGAATCGGGCATTCAACCCCTCATGGAGGTGCACGACGGCGGTGAGCTCGACCGCGTCATGGCTCTCGACCCTCCGCTTGTCGGCATCAATAACAGGAATCTTTCCACCTTCGTCACCGACATTTCGGTGACCCTCGAACTTGTCAGCCTCGTTCCCCGGGAAGTGAAGATCGTTTCCGAAAGCGGAATCGAGCGGGCGGAGCAGGCGAAAACACTCCGGAACGCGGGTGTCGGCGCGCTGCTCGTCGGCGAATCGCTCATGCGGCTTGGCGATCCCGCTGATCTTATAAAGGAATTGCGGGAAGCGTAGCGCTCCCGGAAAAACATGGAGGAGTGTATGGCCGCCATCCGTATAAAAGTCTGCGGTATCACACGTGAAGAAGACGCGCTCACCGCAGCCAGTCTCGGTGTCGATGCGCTCGGATTCATTTTCGTCAAGAAAAGCCCGCGGTACATCGATCCAC
>CAZGVZ010000855.1:0-1794 GCA_964529145.1 uncultured Fibrobacteraceae bacterium
CGACTGCGTCAAGGTCTTGACCGTATACTTCTTGGTTCCGGATGCATCCGCATACGTTGAGTTTTCGTTACTGTAGGTCGTTTCCTGTTGAACCTTGTTGCCTATCGCCGCGTACGCATGGTCCCCGGCATCGTCATTGACGGGTGCATCGCAGATGAAACATTTTTGGTGGTCATAGTCTTTCGTAATCATGCCAGCCTCCGTGAGCGCAGGGGATGCACGAGGAGCGACGGCAATATGATGAATTTGCAGTATACCCCGGCGGAGAAATTCTGTGTACTTAGGCCAATTTCTATATGTGAAAGCGGCAATACCGGCTCAATCCGCTACCACCGCCCCTTCGGCTCACCAATGGCGCCGAGGAGGCGGTAGTAGCGGATGCCCGCTCGTCGACTATCGAGTGAAAAACAGCACGACCCCATAGTCGTTTTTCAGGATCTGGTTCTTCACGTCGTAGCTCCAGCCCAGGTCCTTCATGTGCTTTACGATTTCCGTATAGGATATGCCGATGTCCTTGTAATTGGTAAAGGCAACCTTTTCGATCTTGCCCTGTCCGTAGTCGATGAAGACGTACGCGTTTCCCCTTTGATAGATGACGTTGACCGTGCATACCTCCTCGGCGAACGCCGTGGCCGCGCCGAAGAGAAGGAGCAGCGCCGCGAGCATCAGATTCTTTTTCACAACACTACCTCCGGATCCGAAGACATATTTCCTATATACATAGGTTTCTTCAGGTTTTGTCCGGCCTGTACCGCTGGAAGCAGTCCGGGCATATGCCGTGGCTGAATTCAGCCTTGGATCGATCCTCTATGTACTCCTCCAAGTAATGCCATTCATTTCTCTCATCCCGGATTTTCTTGCAGTACGAGCAGATAGGCAAGATGCCCTCCAACCGCTCAACGCGTTCCTCGCTTTTCTCGGCCCTGATCCGCATCTTGTCCACTATCATCGCTACCATGCCGAAGGCCGCCAACACGTGGAAGCCCACGAGAAATCCGAAGTACAGGTACCCGTCCATCGTTATGAAGCTGAACGCGAGGATATACACTCCCCAGGTGATGAGGCTCAGTCCCGCGAGTTTCTTTCCGGGCGTGTTCTCCGCATGTCCAGCGGGCAATATCAGGATACCGGTCGATATGAATATCACGGCGCGCAGCGCCTTCAAGGAAAATGCCGCCATATCCCGGGCCTGAGCGTGCAACAGTATGGAGAGTATCCAAACGATGACCCACACGGGAAACGCGATGATGAACCATTTCTTGCTTGTCTCGCCGGTGAACCGGTGCGCTCCGATGGCCAACAACCAAAAGCCCGCTACGTGGAACACTTCCCCCAACAGGAAGTACTGCCGCGGCGACAGGGGGATGAGCCCCGACCAAAACACGAATCCGAGCCCGTTGAGGAAGAAGCTCACGGTCCAATACCCGGGCCCCACATCCGACTTGTCGATTTTCCCGAGGAACAGGAAGCCGATGGCGATGCAGATGAAGATCGCCGCATACCCCAAATGGCCCCTCTGAAGCGAATTGTAGAAACTGGTCATGGCAACCGCCTCCCTCCGCGCATTGAAACACTCGATGCTGCCAGGGTAGAGATCAGTATACTACGAGAAGCGCCCGAACGGCGCGTCCATACGCCGAACGGGAAGCGCGCAGGGAGCGTTACAGACCAAGGGCCCGGCCGAACGATACGCCCCGGGCGGGGCCGGGGTGTATCGTTCGCCCACCCTTGCTCTGTCTTGTTTCGGACCGTGCGCTTCCCGCAATGGCGTACGGGGGCGCTGCCCTGGCTGTC
>CAZGVZ010000856.1:0-1777 GCA_964529145.1 uncultured Fibrobacteraceae bacterium
CATTACCGCCATTTAACGACCTTTCCGCATGGTCCGAGTTATTAGATCGGTAAAGCCTAACTCTGAAGATCCGTCGTGCGATCCGCTTCGCGGACGTCTGCAGAACGGTTGCGACGCAGCCCGCATGCATCAACCTGTCAGTGTGTCTTCCGTCGCTCCGGCCCAGTTTCACCCCGCAGGCGGCGATATGATAAGAAGAATAGAAAATGCAGCAACGCGCATGCCGGTACCACTTACGGTGACCCGTTTCGATATGAGCGCGATAATCGAAGTCATGAACTCCCCATGCAGTTGAACCGACAAGGAGAGCGTACCGATTATTAAAATCCGGAAATACGGTTCCTGAAATATGTAATACCGGTTCTCATCGTAAAACCGAAGCAAGAACTGAAACATGATCGGATTTTACGGAATTTTCTCCATGATCGCTTTTACCGGATTCATGTGGCACCTGTTTTGCGGACACAATAACGGTCTGTATGGGGAAATCAATTACCTGCCTCGGTAAGAATCTTTGTGGAATCCCATTGAGATTTTCACAAGGTGGGCCACGGCCTCGGGCCGTGAGGCTGGAAAGCAACTTCGGGCGCAGGGGCGCCCCCGTCTGTCTTTTTGCGGGTTATGTCATTGCCGTCCTTGCAGCGTATGATGTCCGGTGCTTCGCACCGTTCCATTATACCGCTTTGCCCGCTCAAACCAGACCACGGGCTTTTGGCCCTGTTGCGACTCCAGTCGGATGATTTCCCTTTACGCGATCCGCTTCGCAGCCGGCGGCATGGCGGATTCGAAGCTGCCGGGGCGTATTCCTGATCATATGCCCTTCGCAGTTCCGGAATCGTTCCGCTCGCTCCCATGCATCTCATCGAAAATGAACGGTCCGATCAGGGTGTAAATAATCAAGGAAATGTATGGGTACAAAGCGGGATGCGATCCTGCGCGGCGGAAGCATTCGCGGAAGTAGATGAAGGCATCTCGACGGAGATCCCTTTTCCTTACGCTCCTTTTTCTCGTGGTGCCCGGAGCATCCCGGGAATCGGCTGTAACGGCCGGGGCTAAAAGCGAAAAAGCGTCACAGGAGCGAAACGATACCAATGGTAAAGACTTTCGTCACGCGGAGGAAACGGTATACAGGCGATGTGGAGCGCGAAGGCTATGCTTCCCGGTCGCCCGGAAGGATTGCCGTCATATCACCTCGTCATTCGGTACCCCGCGTGACTGCGGGGTGCGGCGCCATCAGGGGATCGACATTCCCGCGAAATCCGCTACCGCGGTGGTTGCGGTCGATGATTGCGAAGTGTTGCGGTGGGACAGCTCGGCAAGAGGAGGGAGAGAACTCTGGCTTAGAGATACCGTATGTGGAAGGATGTATTATTACGCGCACCTGCGGCGGAGGATGGCGAAAAAAGGACAGCGAGTCCGGAAAGGGGATACAATCGCCCTTCTCGGCTCCAGCGGCTTTACAAAAGGATGCTCTCATCTCCATTTCGGGATTTACACAGACCGGTTCATTGATCCTGCGCCGTTTTTCCCTGAAACGCTTTCGGGTTTTTGTTCCGAACCGGAATCCGGTACGAAAACTTCCGGGCTTCGGTCGGGAAACAGGAATTCCGGAATGCAGGGGAAGGGGCGAGAGGCGGATCGAGAATGACAGCAGGGACCATTACCGGGAAAGAATGGGAAAGCTGTGTTGCAATCGTCATCGTTATCTACGGAGGAATCATGAAAGATGAAGGAACGGGGGGGAAAGGAAACGCATTGCTTCTGATGGCGCTTGTGC
>CAZGVZ010000857.1:0-1768 GCA_964529145.1 uncultured Fibrobacteraceae bacterium
TCAAGATCCGCGACATGAGCCTCCTCGCCACGCCGCCGCAAAACCGGCATCCCATAGAGACGGTCATCGCCGAGTACAATCCGGACCGTGTTGCCGCGGCAATCCGCCGGGAGGCCGAACGGGGCGGGCAGGTATTCTTTTTGCACAACCGGGTGGAAAGCCTGGAGGAAGTGCGCATACAGATCGAGCAGCTCGTCCCCGAAATGCTCGTGGACATCGCGCACGGCCAGATGACCTCCCGTGAACTTGATGACATCTTTCATCGATTCAAGATGGGCGGCTTCCATGTGCTCATCGCTACCACCATAATAGAAAACGGTATCGACATTCCGAATGTGAATACGATCATCATCGACCGGGCCGACATGTACGGCGTCTCCCAGCTTTACCAGCTCCGCGGGCGGGTGGGCCGCTCGGACCGCAAGGCTTTCGCCTACCTTTTTTACCCCAAGGAACGCGCGATCTCCGAGATCGCGATGAAACGTCTGCAGGTTATCTCCGACTTTACCGAACTCGGCTCCGGCTTCAAGATCGCCATGAAAGACATGGAAATCCGTGGCGCGGGAAACCTCCTGGGTCGCGAGCAGTCCGGCGAAATTTACGCCGTCGGGTTCGACCTGTACATGCGGCTCCTCGAACAGGCTATCCGCCAGCTGCAGTCAACCGACTATGAGGACGAGACTGAAGTCTGGATGGAACTCGAATACACCGGCTTCATTCCGGACGGCTACATCGAGGTGGCGCAAACCAAGATGGAGATTTACAAAAAGATCGCGTCCATTTCCACCCGCGACGAACTGGACCGCGTGTATAACGAATTGGTTGACCGCTTCGGTCCCATCCCGGACGAGGTCCAGAGCCTGCTCGCCCTCGCCGAGATCCGGATCATCTGCCGCACCCTTTCCATCTCGAGTCTCCGCGAACGCGCCGGACTGGTACAGGTGGAGTTCTCGCGGGTCTCGAAGGTTTCGGTGGAACGGCTTCTCCGGCTCATGCAGGAGTCGGCCGGCCGGGTAAAGCTCGACCCGAAGAACCCCAACATGATACTTCTCGAAACGGGAAAAATCGGTCTCAAGGAAAAAAGCGAATTTATCCGCGAAAAACTGGAATCCCTCGCCGCGGGGAGCTGAACACCCCGCCGGGGTGCCCAACTGTCGCGGGGAGCTCAGCTAACGAATCACGAGCACAACACCCCGCGGGGAGCTGTGCTATCTTTTCACCTGCAGCCCCAAAAGAGTTTCCATGGGTTCAAAGTCGCGGTCGTTGTGGATGAGTTCAAGATTGTTTTCGATGCAAAAGGACGCGATTATTACATCGATGGTTTTGCGGACTGTTATACCGTTTTTGCGCAGGATCCGGAAATTTTCTGCGGCGCGGTAGGCCAGTTCTTTGCCGAGAAAATTCCGGTATTCGAGACTCTCCATGATGCGCTTCGCGGCACGGTAGTCTTTGTCGTCGCGAAAGCCTTGCAGGAATTCGGTGATGATGATATCTCCGGTGATAACGCGGTTATCAAGCAGTTCACAATCCAGCAGCCGGGTGTGCGGTGCGTCAACACCATTTACATAGTCTATCCAGACCGAGGTGTCGGCAACAATCATGTGTCAGTTCTCATGGCATCGAGATCACCCTCCCACCGGAGCTTTCCGCGCAGGGCACGGATCTTCGCCTGATTTTTCAGGGTGATGAGGAGTTTAAGCGCTTCTTCAACGGTTTCCCGTTTGGTCCTGTTTCCGGATACATCGAGCGCTTCGGTCATGAGCTCATC
>CAZGVZ010000858.1:0-1767 GCA_964529145.1 uncultured Fibrobacteraceae bacterium
CTCCGATGAAAACGTACCCCCATGGTTCTCCGACGCGTTCAAGCTCGGAACCGGCGGTTACGACTATTACCGGCTCTACAGGAACTATCTCGGGGACAAGGACAACCTCAAGACCATCTACAAGGGTCTCGACGCGCTGGGCTGCAAAAGGCTTACCGTCAAGGCGGGCGAACAGCTCATGAAAGTGTTCGAGAAGGCGAACATCGAGACCGACTTCTATCGCTCGTTCGCTGGAAACGCCAAAACTACGAGGGAATTCACGCTGGCCGAACTCATCCTGAAGGATGAAAGCGGCGCCACCCTGCTCACGAAGGCCGAAAAAGCGGAGAATTTCGTCGGTAAAGCGGGTTCGATCATGGAGGTCGCTTTCAGCGGTCTCGACATGGCCACCAGAATCTACGAGAGTTTCTGCAGCTGCGGCAACGCGGCGCAGACGCGCGCCAACCTGAACAAGCTGGTCGAGGAGTGCCTCACCCTCTTTCCCGAAGGAGTATCCCGCGAGGTGCTCACGATTCTCGAACGGTACCGCAGGGCGCTCTATGCGGCGCAGGACAAGGGAGACAAGGCGGCCCTGGAAGCGATATTCGCGGGATGCAACTTCGCGCTCGCAGGGGCGGCGCTCGTTCCCGGGCTGCAGTTCCCCGCGGGAATGATCATGCTCGCACGGGACTGCATTCTGGGCGCAGTGGAACTGATCTCCATGGCGACCGAGGCAGTAGACCGCAACTTCCTTCACGGGGTGCTCTCGACCAGGGCCGAAGCCGTACAGCGGCTCAAGACCATCCAGTCCGGTTATCGTCAAGGTACATCGGAGATCGACACGATCGTCGGTGACGATGAAACTTCGGATGCGCTGCGCCAGATCCATCTGCGGTCGATGTTGATCGGAGGTCTCGTGGAGGTGATCGAGCGGACGGGGTCCAAAGTGTCGAAGAACGATTTCGCGGGAGGAACGCCCGCCGCGAACGTGAAGAAAACGACAGCCTTCGACGAGACTGCGACCGAAAAATATCATATCGACCAGTTCATAGATTTTTTCCTGCTGGGCAATCAGGGAGAGTGGTCGTTTCCCCGGCGCCCCTCCTTTCCGGTCGATTTCGGCACGCTCTGGCATTTCTATATGTCCAACTTGAAGCCTGGAGAACCGCTCGATTTCAGGAAACATTTCCGCGAGCAGCTTTTCATACGAAGCGGCGCACAGTGCGCCACGCCATACGGAATCGGGCTTTCGCCGGGTGTTCTGTCGGATCGGAGCTTCAGGGCCGATTTCCAGAAACGGTTTCCCATCCATTACGTAAGCAGCGGAATGAGCTCCCAAAAAATCGCCTCCCTGGCCTCGGTCTTCTCGGTCAATTACGACGAGGCGCCGGAGGATTTCATCGAAGCGGTACTGGTCTACTGGCGCGCCAAACCCGAAAACCCCTGGAAACCGCTCTGGGAGTACGATGCAAAGGGGGTTATCTCCATACCCGCGGTAACGCCGCTTCACCAGATCCGCATCTGCGTCGTGTGTAAAAAGAGCTCGCATGACCGCGACAGCGGCTTTTTCTACCCGCTTTCGGTCAAGCTCATACGCATGGGATATCTGAACCTCGGGAATTGCGAGGGACCGCTGTACAAAAAGAACAGTTATCCGCTCGAAAAGGGCGGAGATTTCGGCCTGCTCGAAACGGGCCCGGGCGCAGAGTACGAAAAACAGTATTACGGAGAGGGCCGCCACGGTGCAGTGATCTATCCGTTCTATTCGTATCTCGGCGCGACCTTCTG
>CAZGVZ010000859.1:0-1765 GCA_964529145.1 uncultured Fibrobacteraceae bacterium
TCTTGAGATTGTCGTCATAGGTTTGAAGGTTCATCTGTCGGCTCATGGGGTCAGCCGATTCGACGAAGGCCAGCCATTTCGAGGCCATATTGGCCGCGCTCAACTCGGAATCCATGAGGCTTGAGAGGTCTTTTGCTACCAGCACACCACAGGTAAGGTCGGAAATCCCGCGCCGCTGGCCGGGGCGAAGGGTCTTGAATCCATGAATCACATGCGAGGCGGGAACCCGGACAGCCTTTCCCCATCCGTCCGGGTCCGTGAAGTGGTAGGCCTCGATAATGCCGGTCGTGGTATCGTATTCGACGCCCTGATCGACTGAGTTCTTTTTGACAACGGAGGTGACGCTGGAAGTCAGCCAGTCAGGTTCGTACATGCGATATGAAATTGGAAATCTGCGTCCTATGATCTTCCTGTCGATCCGGACAAGCAGGAATTCGCCGCATTCGCAGTCTTGCCGCTTTGCGAGTTGTTGCATCTCGAAGAACGAGAGCTTGCCTTCGGCGTCGCACTCATCATTGAAGTATTGAAATTCAGATTCGGCGGCATCGATGGCTTTCTGATCCAGTTGAATGTCCTGCCCGGTGCGGATGCGAGCCTGATAGACGAGGCCCGGCCCGACGGTGTAATCGACTGCGGCGTTGACGGCCCTTGCGAAATAGGGGAAATCCCGGACAAGCTGCCGGATGCGGTTGCGGACTGTCGCGGAGCTTGAGGAAATAATGTTGTTGACTGTATCGGAGGCTGCCAGCCAGTTGCCGGTCATGCGGGAAGATTTCGCGGCGGCGTAGGACTCGGAGCGTTTGAGGGTGGCCGCAACGGCTTTCCGGGCTATCCAGCGTAGGAGCTTATCGGTCCATTTCATTCGGAATATGCCCCGTTATGAGCGTAGGTGCGGAACCGAATCGTCCCGGATAAGGCCTGACACCTCGCTTCCAGGTGTTTTATTTCTGCCTCAATAGTGGCAAGGTTCGCCATCGTCTGGCGCTTTCCGTTGAGCGTCACATCCTGCCCGCCGGTGAGGATTCTGGTTCGCGCCGCCCTGTATTCTGCGAGTGCTGCTGTTGCTATTGTGAGTTCCGACATAATAACCCCATATAGTGCGTCAATTTTATGACGTAGCTATATCATGGGTTTTTTGCCGAAAACGGATATCGGATGGTTTCGGATGCTAAAAATACAATTTCGATATGAAAAAAACTATTGACAGGGGTATTTTTACCGGCTGGACCAATTCGGTGGGGTCAACGATATGGTTTTGAGGTAGGGATCAATTCGGTGGAGTCAACAAAATGATATTTTTTGCATAAAAACGCAATACAAACGCAATTAATTCAAATTCGCTTGTGATTTCGGTGGGTTGTATTGCGGTAAATTATTTTTATTTTATTGCATTTTTTTCTTGACAGCTTTGCAATCAATATATATGATGGAATCATGATGAGGGGCGAAAACGAAACCAACAAAAAAAGGAGAAGCATCATGAGGTATTTTGAAAAAGTAGGGTTTACCGGCTCTTGGTACGAGGATGGAACAAAAGAGGTTGGATATCGATGCGGCCACAGACACAAATCTCTCGACACGGCAAGGATGTGCAAAGTGAAATGTAATTACGGCCACGGAGGGGAAATCAGGGAATACGACACCTCAGATCACAAAACATACATCGAAGCTTATAACCTTTAAAACCACCAAGCCCGGCCGCCTCACACGGGGCCGGGCATTAAGATAGGAGGGAGTCACAATGAAAAAAATCACGATGCATGTT
>CAZGVZ010000860.1:0-1759 GCA_964529145.1 uncultured Fibrobacteraceae bacterium
TACCTGCCGTGACACCCGGGCTGTCGGGAGTTCCGAGCGTGAGCGCACCGGATCCTGCGGCAATGAGAAACGAGTCGCCATGGCCATGGTAACACCCCTCGAACTTGACAATTAGTTCACGGCCGGTGAACCCGCGTGCGAGCCGTATGGCGCTCATTGTGGCTTCGGTTCCGGAATTCACAAGACGCACCGATTCGACCGAAGGAACCATCTCTACAATGCGCTCGGCCAATTCGGTCTCCGCCTCGGTGGGAGCGCCGAAACTACTCCCGCGCCTGACCGCCTCAATCACCGCTGAAACCACTTCGGGATGAGCATGGCCGAGCAGCATGGGACCCCATGATCCCACGTAATCGATATAACGGTTCCCGTCTATATCCGTGAGAAACGGCCCCTTGCCGGAAACGAAGAACCGCGGCGTCCCTCCCACCCCGCGAAATGCGCGAACCGGGGAATTGACCCCCCCCGGGATAACGCGTCCTGCCCGCTCGAATGCGGCGGAGCTCCGAGTGCTCTCGTTCATGTCGGTTCGTTCCTTTGTTTTAGAAAAAAATGATCCCGTCACTGTATCTCCAAAACGGTACTTCCGGCAAATGCAGCCGGAAATATTGTCACGCACCGGGCGCAAGCGGAAAGCCCCGCCGGATCTAATTGACGGATAATCTTCCGGCATTTCCTATGGCATGCAGTGCCGGAGCATTCTTCCGAGCCCGCATAGTCACAGGCGGGCCGGCTCACTTTTCCGGCTTCCTCGTGTAATCGAAACGCACTTCGGGCTTCAACCCTCCTTTTCCGGTCACTCCTTCACTTCACTGGAGGGGTATACAGACAATACGGTTCCTCCCCGAGGTGATCGCCTTCGACCGCGAACGCGCGCGCCCTGCATCCGCCGCATACCTTCCGGTATTCGCACCGTCCGCACTTTCCATGATACTCGTCCACGGCCCTAACCTGCCTGAAAAGCTCCGAAGTGCGCCATATTTCGGCGAAATCGAATCCACTCTTCCGCAGGTCGCCCGCTTCCAGCGGGAGAAATCCGCAGATCTGCACGATTCCGGTATGCGAAACGAACGCGAACCCCTGCCCGCCGAGGCACCCTTTAGTTGTCGCATCGAGAGAAGAACGTTCATGCGCACGGGGCCCCCTTTCCTGTGCTGCCGGAGCCGAACCTTTCGCTGCTATCCGGTAATAGTGCGGAGCGCAGGTCGGCTTGATCGAGACCGGACTTGTACGGGCCTGCTCGTGGATCCACCTCAGGGTACGCTCGTAATCGACCGCGGAGATCACCTCCGAGGCAAGTTCCCTGCCTCTTCCTGTAGGGACAAGAAGGAAGGGATGGAACGACACCGCGCCAATGTCGATCGCCAGCCGGTATATGTCCGGCAATTCATCGAGATTGCTCCTCGTGATCGTTGTGTTGATCTGGAAGGGTAACCCCGCGTTTCGCGCCGCCGCGACACCGCGCATCATCCCGTCGAACGCTCCGGCAACGCCCCTGAACGCGTCGTGAGTCGCCGCGCGAGCCCCGTCGAGACTGAGACTTATGCGGCCGATGCCGGCATCCCTGAGTTTTCCGCAGGATTCGGAGTCAAGCAGAAGTCCGCAAGGCGCCATCACCATCCTCAGCCCCAAGTCGCTTCCGTACCGGGCGATGCGGTAAATGTCCCGCCGCAGCATCGGCTCCCCTCCGGTGAGGATCACGACGCAGCTTCCCATTGAGGCGAGCGAATCGAGAAGTTTCGTGCACTCCTCGAACTCG
>CAZGVZ010000861.1:0-1757 GCA_964529145.1 uncultured Fibrobacteraceae bacterium
CGCCTCGACAATTTGATTTTCGTGGTCAATTGCAACCTGCAGCGGCTGGACGGACCTGTCCGCGGAAACGGAAAAATCATTCAGGAACTCGAGGCAGCCTTCAACGGAGCGGACTGGAACGTCATCAAGGTCATCTGGGGCGGCGACTGGGATCCCCTGCTCGAAGCCGATACCGAAGGGATTCTGGTCCAGCGCCTTGAGGAACTGGTCGACGGGAACTTCCAAAAATACATAACCATGGACGGCGCTTACATACGGGAAAAACTGTTCGGTTCCGACCCAAGGCTCCTTGACCTTGTCAAAGGGTACTCCGACGAGCGGATCAAGAAACTCAGGAGGGGCGGACACGATCCGGAGAAGGTGTACGCAGCGTATCATGCCGCAGTGAACACCCGTAGCCGCCCCACGATCGTGCTGGCGCACACGATCAAAGGCTACGGACTCGGTGAGGCTGGAGAGGGGCGCAACATCACCCACCAGCAGAAAAAACTCAATGAAGAGGAACTCAAGGAATTCCGCAGTCGTTTCGGAATACCCATCTCCGATGACGAAGTGGCCCATGCTCCCTTCCATTCCCTTGCCAAAAACAGCAGGGAATACTCCTACCTCCAGGAGCGGCGAAAAGCGCTTGGCGGTTATGTCCCGAAGAGAAGCGACAGGAGCCGGCCCATACTTCCGGTCAATCCGGAGGTATTCGAGGAGTTCTTCGCGGGCAGCGGCGAACGTGAAGTGGCGACCACCATGGCATTCGTGCGCTTGCTCTCTAAACTGCTCAAAGACGATTCCGTCGGGAAGTTAGTCGTTCCCATAGTTCCTGACGAGTCGCGTACATTCGGCATGGAATCCCTTTTCAGGCAATTCGGAATCTACTCGACTACCGGGCAGAAGTACGAACCCGTCGACATGGCCAGTCTCCTCTACTATAACGAACGGAAGGACGGGGCCATCCTCGAGGAAGGAATCACCGAAGCCGGCGCAATGTCGTCGTTCATCGCGGCAGGGACCAGTTACGCATCTCACGGTTTACCCATGATTCCATTCTTCATCTATTATTCGATGTTCGGATTCCAGAGAATCGGCGACCTGATATGGGCCGCCGGGGATTCCCGCGCACGGGGATTTCTTCTCGGCGGCACGGCAGGACGTACGACTCTTCCCGGTGAAGGCCTTCAGCATCAGGACGGCCATAGCCACCTTTTCGCCATGGGGCTGCCAACACTTCGCGCGTATGATCCCGCATTCGCCTATGAGGTGGCGGTCATTATCAGGGAAGGAATCCGCCGCATGTTCATCGAACGGATCGATGAGATGTACTATCTGACTGTCATGAACCAGACCTACCGGATGCCGCCTAAACCCGAAGGCGCCGACGAAGGTATCCTTCGCGGCATGTACCGTATCCGGAACTCCGGAATCCGGGCCAAGGACAAAGTCGTTCTCATGGGCAGCGGTGCGCTTCTGCTCGAGAGCCTCAGGGCCGCCGAACTGCTCGAGGAACGGTTCGACATCGCGGCCGACGTATGGAGCGTGACGAGTTATAAAGAATTATACCGGGACGCGATCGAAAGTGAACGTTACAACCTGCTTCATCCGTCAGCCGACCCACGCAGGCCTTATCTGAGGAAGTGTCTCGGCGAGGAGCCTGCGGTCCATGTGGCCGTTTCCGATTACCTGAAATGCTTGCCTGGTTCGATCGCGACATGGATACCCGGACGTCTGATGCTTCTCGGAACGGACGGTTTCGGACGCAGCGACGG
>CAZGVZ010000862.1:0-1751 GCA_964529145.1 uncultured Fibrobacteraceae bacterium
ACGCGCGTCATCGATACGTTTTTCCCGGTCGCATTGCAAAAGAAGTCTTACGATCTCCTCGAGATAGGGCGGAATGCCGGGTCGAAGTTCATGTACAGGTTGATAGTCGCTGTGCAGGGTCGCGAAAATGGTTGCAGGAATGGAACCGCGGAGAAAAGGGTGTTTGCCGGTAAGCATCTGATAAAGAACGATTCCAAGGGAGAAAAGATCGCACCGTGCGTCTGTGCTGCTACCATCGAGCTGTTCGGGTGCCATATAACCTGGGGAGCCGACTGCGGTTCCATCCTGGGTAAGTGCGACCCAGGGTGCTTTGACCACTCCGAAATCGGCAAGCTTCGCGATCGCAGTCCTCCTGTCGATCAGAATGTTGGCCGGCTTGACATCACGGTGAATGATGCCGCGTTCGTGGGCATGATGCAGGGCCGAGGCGATGTCGAGTGTGACAGAGACGATTTTTTCGAGAGGCAGAGCGCCGGGCTCTTTCAGCATTTCTTCAAGCTGATCGCCTTCCACGTACTCGAACGCGATCCAGGGAAGCCCGCTCTCTTCGCCGGCATCGAAGATCGCCACGATTGAAGGATGGCTCAGTTTCGCACATGCTTTCGCTTCCAGGCTGAACCGCTTGAGATATTCCTCTTTCGACTTTCCTTCAGGCTGTTTGTCCGCTGCTATGACCTTGATGGCGACACGCCGATCCAGAACAGGGTCTTCGGCCAGATAGACCCGTCCCATGGCACCTTCCCCAAGCAGCCGGCATACCTTGTATCTGCCGAAAGCGGCAGGTTCCGGAAACGGGCTTCGAGAAATGGAAGAGCGATACATATTTTTTTCGATGTGAGAGTGTGTCGTTGCGTACTGAACCAATCCAAAAGATCGTCTTTTCCGCGGTTTCGCCGGTAACTGCCGGCTCCATCGGACGGGCAACCGGGCGCCCGTAAAACATCGGATTCCTCACCAGTTCATCCCGCGGGTTTCCGCCCTTGAGGGCAGTATGCGGGAAAAATAGTTTATCACAGACTCTTCCGACAGGGTGTATGCCGAAGCGGAAACTTGCATCATCGCCCCAATCCAAACTATCTTTTACTTGTAGACCAAAGAAGGCACAGGGAGCCCGTATCTTTGGCGTTAAACCCTTGAAGGGAGGGGCCTTGACGCGAGTGCTCATCGCTGACAGCGATCTCGATTCCCATGAACTGATGGATGATCTCATCGAAATCAACTTCAGGGATGCGCTTATCGATCACGCGCTGACGAAAAAATCTTTTCTGGCGAAAGTGGAAGGTTCAAAAGAACCTTTCAATCTCATTCTGTTCAATCTGGATCTGGATTCGGACGGTAACGGCTGTATCCTCAGCCAGCTCAGGGAGCAACGGCCGGAACTGCTGGACCGCATGGTGTTCATCGGTTCGGAAGAGGACATGATGACCTCGCCTCAAGGAACGCGGCCCTTTCTGAAAAAACCGTTTTCTCTCGACCGTTTCGGAGAGGTGGTCAGCAACGCTCTGGTCAATTGATCCCGTTCGGGTCCGGCATGGATGAGATCAGACTGTCGGTTTGCATGATTGTCAAAAACGAGGCCGCCATACTCGGTCGCTGCCTTGAAAGCGTCAGGGGCGTCGCGGACCAGATCGTGGTGGTAGATACCGGGTCCTCCGATTCGACCAGAGAGACAGCCCTGCATTATGGGGCGGATGTCGTCGACGAAAAATGGGACGATGATTTCTCGCGCGCCCGCAATATCTCGATCGAAA
>CAZGVZ010000863.1:0-1743 GCA_964529145.1 uncultured Fibrobacteraceae bacterium
TGGATAGGCATAGTACCCGGTCAGGGTCAGCGGTTCTGTAATGGTGGTCTGATAGTACTCCTGAGCTTCGGCCGCGGTGGACTGGTTCACAGGCGGGAGAACGAGAATCGACACCGGCGGTTTCTTGTACATCGACGGAAACGCCTCCATCTTGGTGGTTACCGCGCAACTCTGAATCATGACCGCCACTCCCATCCCGATGACGATCAGGCTTTTTTGTCCGTATTTCATGACTGCTCCTTATGTAGCTGCACCCTCCGGTGCGTTTTAGAAAAGGGATTCCTATCCCTGTCCGGTCTCGTCAGGCTCTATTCACCTTCGCCCTGACTGCCTTCCATTGGCGAGTGGACCGGACTTGCCTCAGATGCGTCGCCTGCCCCTTCGGATTCTACGGAAGGTGCTGCGGGTTTTTCCCCGGAAACCATCATCCTGAGCCGATGGGTGAAAGTTCTCGATTCGGGATAGGTCGTTTCTTCGAGTTCGAAATACTTCAATGCCTCATCACTGTTTCCATCCTGGTACATAAGGTACCCGTACTCGCAGTAGACGCCTGGAGGGACCTTGAGCTTCCTTTTTTTGGATTTTTCCATTATCTCCAGAAGCTCCCTTTTGTGAGCCTCCCGATGTTTGGAGTCCGGGTTCTTTTTGAGGTTATAGGCCGTGTGGGAGTAATCTCCCCAATAAAAGAGCTTCGAGGGGGCGCACGAGGTGAGGAACAGGCACGAAAAGCCCGCCAGACAAATGGTGATCCTGACGTTTCTCATTGTAATCCGATCTCCTTGGTCTCCTGATTTCCCAGATACAGTTCACGATGCATAATCAACTGACCTGCACGGTACGCCTTGACTTCGTGTTTTCCCGGCGACGTCTCATATCCGGTCTCGGACGAGGTGATCTCGAACCGCGGCCCTCCGTCCACTTCGACCGTCACGCCTTTGATGTTGCCTATGAATTTCAGATAGGATGCGTCCGCTTTCTGAATGTTGCCCGACCAGCGCAGGCATCTTGAACACGTAACCGAGCGTCATGGCAAAAGAAAAGTTGTTGCGGGGAAGAACGTCGTCGCCATCCTCCATTATATCGATCAGTCCGATATTGAAACGAAAATCCAGAACCACATCGCCAAAATCGACATCGAATGCGGATCCAAATCCTGCGGAAACACCGAAATCCGCCCGGGAATAGAGATCCGTGGTGATATCTTTCCGGGACTCTGCACCATCCTCATATTCACGGTACCTTGCTTCTATAAGGACGCCGGCGTAGGGTCCCACCGAGATATAGGGAGTCATCATGTCGCCCCACGGTGCCGAAAGCATGCACTGCACCGGTATCTCCAGATAGTGCAGGCGGGTTTTATACGTGAGGTCGCCTGTTTCGGTATCCATTCCCTTCTGGGCATAGAGAAGTTCCGGCTGCAATCCGATGAACTTCGAAAAATTTAGGCGAAAGAAGAAGCCGCTCGTAAGGCCGCCAAGTAAAGAGCGGTCTTTCGGCATATCGTCACCATAGAGTGTGGCGAGGTCGAATCCGGCCTTGACTCCCGGGGCAAACGACTGCGCTGAGAGCAGACCGGTCATCGCCGCGAGTACGACGATCGGACGTATGAAGAAGCGTGGCATAATCACCTCCATTGGTTGCATCGTATGTCGCTATTTAAGTTCCTGTACATAGTAGTCCGAGAACTGGTCGGTCGGCAGCTCCCCCGAATCCTTCGAGCAGACAGCCGCTTCATTGGCCGGA
>CAZGVZ010000864.1:0-1739 GCA_964529145.1 uncultured Fibrobacteraceae bacterium
TTGAGAGCCTTGAGAACGATCATTTCGAGCCGTCGCGGCGTGTCCTTCCTTTTCAGGGAAGGAGGATCGGGAATTTCATGTACCTGTTTGTATGCGACCGCCATCGGATTATTGCCGAAGAACGGCGGTCGGCGTGTCAGCATTTCGTACATTACGATGCCGAGAGAATAGATGTCGGTTTGCGAATCGAGTTTCTTGCCCTGCGCCTGTTCCGGTGACATGTACTCCGGGGTCCCGACAGCCGATCCAGTCATCGTGATGTCGGTACCATGGACGATTTTTGCGATTCCGAAGTCGCTCAGGCGAACGACGCCGCTTTTTTCGATTAGCATGTTCCCCGGTTTTATATCGCGATGAATGATGCTGCAGCTATGGGCGTACCTCAATCCCCGGCCGACCTGTTTAGTGAAATCGATGATCTCCGGAATGGAAATCGGACGATGTTCCGCGATCCGTTTTCCCAGATCGGTACCGTCGACATATTGCATGGCAAAATACCGAAGGCCGTCTTCCTCGCCATATTCATATATGCTCACGATATTCTGGTGCTGCAGGAGCGAAATCGCTTTAGCCTCTATCTCGAAACGTTTGGCGAATTCGGCATCCCTGGAAAGCTTTGGAGGAAGCACTTTGAGGGCAACGACCCGGTTGAGCGGTTCCTGGACCGCCTTGTAGATGTCCCCCATACCTCCTTTCCCGATCTGGCTGAGAATCCTGTAGTGTCCGAGCCTGAGGGGCATTGTGTCGGCATCTTTCCGCTTCATCATCTGATTCAACATCGCTCTCCTCCGTTTTCCGGATTGTCGCGCGCCGCCGGGGCGCCCGGTCCCTCACTCGCCTATGATCCGTTCCACCAGCAGCAGCACTTCCCGTTTTGCCAGGTCGAGATTGTCGTTGATGATCCGGTATTCGTATTTTCCTTCACAAAGCGCGAAGTTCATCTCCACGTGTGCATTGGTCATTCTCCGTTCGATCGCATCTTCATTCTCGCTGCTGCGTCTGCGAAGCCTCTTTTCGAGTTCGTCGATTCCGGGGGGCAAGATGAGTATGCCTATGGCTTCCGGATAGATCCTGTCGAATTTTTTCTTGCCGAAAACGTCGATATCCATCACCACGTGAGATCCCCGCGCGATCGTCTCGTCTATGAACGAACGCGGAGTTCCATAATAGTTTCCGTGCACCATCTGCCATTCGGCGAAGGCGTTTTCGTCGATCATCCGCTTGAACTCCTCCTCCGTAAGGAAGAAGTAATGGATTCCGTGCAACTCGCCGCGCCTGGGTTGCCTTGTAGTCGCCGAAACGGAGTATACAAGATCTGGAATGCAAACCCGGAGATAATCGAGCAGTGTCGTTTTTCCTGCTCCGGAAGGTGCTGAAAACACGATAAGACGCCCTTTTTTTTGGGTTTGAACCGATGATTCCGGCTTCTCCACGTTCTACCCTTTCCTCAACCGTTCGAGTTCCTGCTCCTTCATCAGCTCCTCCTCCATCAGCCGTCGTACCTCGAGGGCTTCCTGTTTGAGATCGAATTCCTTCTGAAGAGTGTATTCGAGCCTGATCAGAAGATGCAATATGGAATTAAGAGTCCGGCTTATCACCAGAAACAGGATGAAAACCACCAGAAGCGTTATTCCAGCCAAGAAATAATGAACGATCATACATTACCTGCCTCGGTAAGAGAGGACAATGTGATCCTTATGGGATTTTCAGCAAGGGGACCACGGCGTTGTCACTCCGTT
>CAZGVZ010000865.1:0-1733 GCA_964529145.1 uncultured Fibrobacteraceae bacterium
GAAAAATACAATTTCAAACAGACAGGTTTAATGCATAAATAGAACGGTGGTGACAGACGATTGTCACTTCGTTCTTTAAGCGTAAGGTAAGCGCATTGCGGCGTTTTTATCAGTACCGCCTGGCATCTCATCGTAAATCAATCGTCCGATTAGATAATGGTTACATTATTGGCAGCAAAAAACCGGAAGGATGGAACCTCAATGATGAAAGAGTTTCCATACACCAATCCGACTACGGAGCATTCCCCCGTTAGCGGGGAAGACTCCGGATAGGGTAATCGTGAAAAATTAAAACCCTGAAAGCATTGAAAATTGAATGATTCATGGAATCTGGTACCTTGGTTTTCGTTACATCGGCGGAACGGATTCGCAGATGCTCCGGCGTATAACAGCATAATACGCCTTCGCAATCCAAACCGTCTCCGCTCTCCGCCGTTCGATCATTTATCCACTCATTAACACGAGGCATTCAGTACAAGGAGGATCTCTTGTGAGATACATGTCACACGGTCTCATCGTTGCAGACGCAGGTCATAGAAGGGTATCTTGCTGCCGTTGAGTAGAAATCGCCGATCTCCGTCGATAGAGGGGTCCGAAATATAAATCTTCAGAGATTTCGAATTTCCGGACAGTCGTGATTTGGGAATACCGTGTTTATGTAAAGGTAATTTTGAATTGATTGAGGTCCTTTTCGCTTCGGAAAAGACGGCAGGGTCGATGAATTGATATGCGCCAATAGACCATTCGGAATCGGAAGGACGGTCGCTGCTGCCGATGTCTTTACCGAAAGAGTCACCAAGATTCAAACCTTTCTTTCTTGCCGGTGATGACGGCAGGATATTCAAACCGTCGGAATTCGGCAGGATGCCCTTCCCGGTGCTGCTGAAGCCGGAGGGCAGGGCCGAGGTATCTTTGAACAGGGGATACCCGTAAACGCCCGTTGGTTCCCAGGACGCGACCGATGTGGAATCGTATTTTTTACCGTTGCCGCTTACCACGGTTTGACCTGGTTTTTTGAAATAAAGATTGTTGGAGTGCGTCGTCAGGCGGCTGTCCAGGTCCGAGATGCATTCATAGGTGAGATCGTGACTGAAAATGTTGTTTATCACCTTGAGTGAACCGTTTTTCGGGCTTTTGCATGAAATATACAGCTCGTGTTTATTGTTTGAAAAAAAAGTGTTGTTGTATATATTCACTGAATAGACGCTGTTCTCCCTTGTCGTAATCGCGCAGCCGCAACCTTCATTCCTGAATACCAGGTTTCCATAAAAGTCAACAGATGCGTTTTTTGTAAATCCTGAAACACCGATTCCGGTATTTGGAAAGCCGGTGACTATGTTGTACCTTATCGTGCCTTCTTTAAGACTGGAAAACGTGCTGTCGTCTGACCCGACGCTGAGTCCGCCCATGCCACCACCGTTGTAAATGGTGTTGTATTCGCAGATCGCATTCACGATGAAGTTCTTGAAAGCTATAGTGGGCCCTTGATAAGAGGGGTCCATGCCGCAATGATATGCTTCACAACCACGTACGACCACATTGGTTATGACGCTGGCGGGATCGTCATTTGCGGAATAAATATTGATGCCACCTCTTGAAATCTCGTAAGTTTTGCACGATAGTACTTCGACATTCGAAACTGTTCTCCCCCCTCCGTATCCTGAACTGACCATAATCCCGTATTCATATTCGCTGGAAGCCTGTCTGCTCGTCACATGGTGGACGATGCAGTC
>CAZGVZ010000866.1:0-1731 GCA_964529145.1 uncultured Fibrobacteraceae bacterium
CAGACCAGGTTAAATAAACGCTATCCGTAACCATCGGTACGTAGTAGCCGTCGTAATCCGCTTTATACAATTCCATCGCAATCCCCACTCCATGGAGATTGCTGGCGCAGGCAACTGACATCGCCAGTTCTTTCGCACGTTGCAGGCTGGGGACGAGAATACTTACCAACAGCGAGATGATAGTGATGACCACGAGCAGTTCAATTAACGTAAAACCGTATTTTCCACGCGATTCCTTTTGAGGAGAATACCTGACAGAAGGATGAATTATTTGCTTCGCTTGTTGCATCATTTTTGAATCCTTCTATAAGTTAACGAAGACATAATAGTACATCCGCGCGAAGAAGCCGCCTTCTATTCATGTATCGTTCCGGGACTGGCGGTGCTGTTGCGGACAACCAGTTGCGGGCACAGCATTTCGTGTTTCACCTGCCATGGGGTATTGGCATAGCAGCACTCGATATGATCCAGAAGCAGGCTACATGCGCGGCGGGTCATTTCGTCAACGGCGTGATCGAGCGATGTTAATCCCGGACTGGAAATCCTTGCCCAAATCGAATTATCGAAGCCGATGACGCTCACATCCTCCGGACACTGTAGCCCCAGCTCTCCCATGCGTTGTACAAAACCAAACGCCTGTATATCCCCCACGGTAATCAAAGCGGTCGGACCCTCACGCATGTTGGCGATTTGCTCCGCCGCCCATCGTCCTTCATGATATTGAAAGTCCCTCTCACGAGGAATCACAACGGTATTGTACCCGTTCCAGACAAAGCGACTCGTCAGGCTATGATGCGCCATTCGTTCCCGAAACGCGTTGCAACGAACCGTATATTCTTCTTCCACAACAGGATTACATCCGCCAAGAAACGCAATGTCTTTGTGTCCCAGCGATACGAGGTGATCCACGCCCAGATGAATGGCTGCGATATTGTCCAGCCCGACGAACGAAGCCCTCGGCGACGCCCCTGCATAGTTGACGGCAACGGCGGGGACTCCCTGTTCGGCAAGATAGTTCAAATCCGTTACATTGCAGGAGCCGACGCCGAGAACTCCGTCGATTTGATTGTTATGGAATCTGGCGCTGCAATGCCCCAAAGAACGGGCGTTCTCGGAGAAGTTGATAATCAGAAGGTCATATCCCAATTCGCGAAAAAATTCTTCGGAGTACCCCAGAATAAAGCCTGTGAAACTTTCGCCCACGATGGGGTGATGTGCACCAATGAGATTCTGCTCCGGATGCACAAACACTCCAATCGTATGGGTTCGATTGGTCACCAGATTCTGGGCAGTCCGGTTGGGTTCGTAGTGCAGTTCCCTGGCGGCAGCTTGCACTTTTTGCATCGTCGTTTCGCTGATGCGGTCGAAGTATTTCCGCTTGTTCAGCACGCGGCTGGCGGTGGTGACGCTGACATTCGCTAATCGAGCAATGTCCACCAGTTTGGCAGTTCGACAGCGGCCCAGGGGTGCAATCGTCGGGATGGATTCGGATTTCGGTGTCATACCATGAAAGTTCGATAATTGTTCTTGCGAACGTAAACACGACATTGTGCAAACGTTCGCACACTCTTATTTTCATCTTTCTGGCGACTTTGTCAAGATGTTTTTTGCAAATTCCACGACGTGTGGGTGCGGCTGGTAATTCGTGGCCGTACCACGGCCCGCGCAAACTCGACCTGGCCCTGAGGGCAAACAAGTTTGAAGGCGAAAGATTTGTGGCACCTTCAATCG
>CAZGVZ010000867.1:0-1729 GCA_964529145.1 uncultured Fibrobacteraceae bacterium
AGGGCGCCAAGCCAGGCGAGGGCGGGCAACTCGCGGGACTCAAGGTCGATCAAACTATCGCGAAAGTACGGCATTCCACCCCTGGGGTCACGCTCATCTCCCCTCCCCCGCATCACGACATCTACTCGATCGAGGATCTGGCACAGCTCATTTTCGATCTCAAAAACGCCAATCCGGCCGCGCGGATCAGCGTCAAGCTGGTATCCGAGGCGGGCGTGGGCACCGTCGCTGCAGGAGTCGCGAAAGGAAAGGCGGAGATGGTGCTCATCAGCGGCCACGACGGGGGCACCGGAAACGCGCCGGTCTCCTCGATCAAGCACGCGGGCATGCCCTGGGAAATCGGGCTGGCCGAAACCCAGCAGACGCTCATACTCAACAACCTGCGCGACCGGATCACCGTCCAGGTCGACGGCCAGTTGCGCACCGGCCGGGATATCGTCATCGCCGCGCTTCTCGGCGCCGAGGAGTTCGGCTTCGGTACGGCGTCGCTGGTATCGTTAGGGTGCCTCATGATGCGCAAGTGCCACGTTAACACCTGTCCGGTAGGCGTGGCTACCCAGGATCCGCGGTTGCGTCAGCGCTTCGCGGGAAAACCGGAACATCTCATGAATTTCATGAGATTCGTCGCCCGTGACACACGTGAAATCATGGCGAGCCTGGGATTCCGCAGTTTCAACGAAATGATCGGCCGCGTCGACATGCTCGACACCGCCGCCGCGGTGACGCACTGGAAAGCCGGAGGTCTCGACTTTTCGAAGGTGCTCTGCCCGGTCTCCGTTCCGGAAGGAGGGAGCCGGTTTCGTACCAGCGCACCTAAACACGACTTTTCTCTCTCGCTCGACGGGGAGCTGATAGCCAAATCGACGAGCGCGATCGAGCAGAAGGTGCGCGTGAACCTGTTCGCCCCGATCCGCAACTGCAACCGCACAGTGGGCGCGATGCTCTCGTCGGAAATCGCGCGGCGACACGGCGCCGAGGGGCTTCCCAGGGACACGATCAGATGTACGTTCACCGGATCGGCGGGCCAGAGTTTCGGGGCGTTTCTCGCACCGGGAATCACGTTCGAACTAGAAGGCGACGCCAACGACTACGTAGGCAAGGGACTCTCGGGCGGAATTATCGCGATCTATCCTCCGAAGGGGTCGGGCTTCAGACCGCACGGGAGCATAATCACCGGAAACGTCAACCTGTTCGGCGCGACCTCCGGCGAGATGTACGTCAACGGCAGGGCGGGTGAGCGCTTCGCGGTTCGCAACAGCGGCGCGTTGGCGGTGGTCGAGGGAGTGGGTGACCATGGATGCGAATACATGACCGGCGGCACCGTGGTGGTGCTGGGGCGCACGGGCGTCAACTTCGCCGCGGGCATGAGCGGAGGGATCGCCTTTGTCCTCGACGAGGACCAGCTTTTCGATACGAAGTGCAATCTCGAGATGGTGGACATAGAACCGGTCTCAACCGAGGAGGACCGGCTTCTCCTGCACGGGCTCATCCTCGCGCACGTAGACTGCACCGGGAGCGAGAAAGCGTCACTTATCCTGCGCGACTGGACGGAGATGGCGCCCCGTTTCGTGAAAGTCATGCCGATCGATTACCGCCATGCCCTGGAACGGCTAAGAAAATCCGAATCACGGGATACGGAAGTCGTCGCACCCACCGAGGAGGTTTTTTAAAATGGGAAAGATTACCGGATTTCTCGATTACGAACGCGCGACCGGCACTTATCTTCCGG
>CAZGVZ010000868.1:0-1727 GCA_964529145.1 uncultured Fibrobacteraceae bacterium
CGTTATGCCGCTGTCCGCGAAGCAGATCGCGTAAAGGGATCGTCCGATTAAGGTAGAAATATAACCTCTGAATCGCCGATCGAAACAGGGATCGTTGAAGAATTCCGGGAAATGGTGTTTTCTGCGTGAAAACGCCCCTAACATTTGCCGTGAGTATATTTTCACAATAGCCGGCAAGGAGATGCGGAACATCAACCGGAACAACGGCTACGAAGCGGTGTGAAGGAGCCTGGGCGTGCGTCTAAAAATTTCCGGATTCGCGAGGCTGTATTTTTCGATACTCTTGTTCTTCGTCTGTGAGGGACCCCTTTCAGGAAAGGAGCGGTACGGAATCGGGGCGATGCTGAGCCTGGATCGTTTGCCGCTTCTCTCCTCGACGGTTCTCTCTGGTGGCCAGTCCTCATTCGATCGATCCGGCGGTGTCGGCGATCTCCGCAATTTTCTATACGAAGACGGCGACGAACAGGTCATCCTCGACCTCAAAGGGTGCGGAACGGTGCATCGCATCTGGACCACTGGTTTTTATGAGACCGATTTTTTCAGGATCTATGTGGACGGCGAAACCACTCCCGGCGTGGATTTTGACAGAAGAACTTTCTTCGAAGGAAAAACCGCGCCCTTTCTTTCTCCTGTCGCAGGAGATGACCTGGTCTCTTCAGGGGGATTCTACTCATATACCCCGATACCCTTTTCCTCTTCTGTCAAAATTACAGTCGGCAATACGCAGTTCTATTCGATTGAATACCAAATGTACCCTCATGGAACCGGCATCGAACCGTTCCGTATGAACCAGGATATGGCTCCGGTCTGTTCCCTGTGGGGGCGCTGCGGCGAGGACCCAAAGCCGCCTTCCGCGGGTTCGATCGACAGCGGGAGCGTTTCGATTGAGGCGGGCGCTTCGGTCACGCTGGCATCGTTGAACGGACCGCGGACCATTTTATCGCTGAAGATAGGGTCGCCGGCCCTCAGGGGCGTGGGAAGCAGGGACATCAGGGGCAACCGGGTGATCTTCGATGACGGCCGTGCTTTTACCGGATCGAGCACGTTCACTTTGCGGATCGATCCGGTGAACCGGGGGGTGCGGCTGGTGCGGAGATTCGATTTCGGTGTCGCAGACCAGAAAGCAGGTATCACTGTGGACAGTGTGCCGATCGGGATCCGGTATTACCCCGGAAGCGATGCGACCTGCCGTTGGCGCGACAGCTCGATTTTCCTGCCGCCGGAGATCACCGGGGGAAAAGAGAAGGTGGCCGTCAGGGTATCGCACGTCGGTTCCGGCTCTGAATGGAACGAATTTTTCTACTGGGCATATTCGGTCACGAATGAAGGAGAAGTACAGACCGACTCGCTCGATGTCGGCGACAGCGCGTCGGAGCGCCTCCACGGCTACAAGGTGACAGATTCGACCTGGATGGGACTCCGTTCCCTGAACTATCCGGAAACGCCCGATACCACCGCGCTCGATCTGCTAGGAAACCTGTGGCTTCGCGTATTCTGGGACCGGGGTCCGGTTCCGGCGGTGGACGCGCCGCTGGGGATGTTTTTCGCGACCGGCAACTTCGGCGTCGCTCCTGTCCGGAGCCTCATGGTGGGTATCGGCGTGGATGACAGGGCATACTGTTATTTTCCCATGCCCTTCGAGGACCACTGTCTCGTGGAGCTTTACAACGCGGGTACAGGGACCGTGCGGGAGCTGACCTACGAGATCCGGCATGCGCGGTTCGACG
>CAZGVZ010000869.1:0-713 GCA_964529145.1 uncultured Fibrobacteraceae bacterium
GGATGGTCGCATTCGGCGCCACGAGCGTTCCTTTGAGTTTGTCCACGGTGGCATCTTCAGTACCCAGATAACCGTAAAATACCTTCGATGCGTCTCCGCCCACGATGTTGCAGGCGGCACCGGAGTAATAATGGTTCTGGATGAAAATCTTGACCGGCCCGGATGTTACATCACATTCGATAATCGAGTTGTTTTCCATAGTGAGATCATGGAAATATCGTAACATGTGACACATTCCTTCCATATTATATAGAACAATGATGTAATAATCAGAATTGCATTTAAAAAATGAGCAGATATTGTTTTTACCACACATCTGTTATTTTTTTGCGATAAGACAATTACGGGAAGCAATTTACCAGGCAATGCATTATCCAATACTTCCGTTAAAATAAATGAACGACTGAGGTATGTCAAATAAAAAACATTCGCGACATTTTGTATCGATTTTCATCTGGCTGTCAAAAGGTGATTACCGCTTTAACAGGCGGCCATCATTTTCCAGTCGGTAGCGGGTCTTCATCACTCTTTGCATAAAATTATTGCTGATAAATCTAGATTTTGACGACAGATCGGTATCCGGGGAAAGAACAGGGCTGCCGCAAAGTTAAGAACCTGAAATATATGGACTAAGAAACATCTCTTTTCCAGATGAAGCATCTGCAAAATCTAGGACTTTTATCCTTCCAAATCCGGTAGTATATTGGAAAAAG
>CAZGVZ010000869.1:742-1726 GCA_964529145.1 uncultured Fibrobacteraceae bacterium
AATCACACCATGATAAAAAGTATCCTTTTCACAGGAATAATTGTATCCTCTTTTTCTACGGTGTCGTGCTCCGTCGAATTCGACCCATCGAAACCCGTATACGGAAATCTAATCCAGGACGGCGTCCGCGTTTCGAAAAGATCAATTGTAAGAGGTCTTGCCGAAAAGGAGGAGTGCGTATATTATCTCGAAAGTAGAGAAAGGACGAATAAAACCGGATTGCCAGTCTTACTCATCAGTTGCCTGCCGTTGTTCACCGGAATGCCATCTTCAAATGATAAAAAAACCATTGTTCCTCTTTTATCCTTACACTCTCTATCATTTATCGGTGCATTTATCGGCCTTGAATTTTTTTTCAAAGGGGATTTCTACTTACATAAGGCGCTGCTTGCCCATAACGCATCGCTCGATACCGGCGCGGCAAACGCCCCTTATCTCCCCGTAATCAAGGAGGACGGATACTACCGGCAGGGAGGAATCGATCTTGGATGGGCGTTGCCCTATGTACTTTCCGAGCGGAAGGAGTGCAGGCGGACTGTAATACTGCATAAAGCCAGCGACTATTCCGCTATGTTTCTCCTGCCAGCAGGGGGATGCCTTATACTCGGTGGTTTCCTTGTAGGGGCCTATACCGGTGACGAGGACATGTTCAGGTTAATCGAGTTCAGCGGACTTGGCTGCATTGGGGCATCGATAGGTTTTGCGATTACGAGCCGGCTGTCGCTGAAGGCCTCGATCACCCGGTACAACAACCTCGCTCCGGTGAAGCGCTGAGAGAACGTCCCTTCATATGGAAAAACGATCGATCACATTATGGCACATGCCTTTTCAATGTCACGCCGGAGAAATGCCCATATCCTGGGGACCGCGGCACAGGGTTACGCCTCGTTCATCGATAGGGTCGGGCGATGCCGGGGTAAATCCTTACACTTCGGCCACGCGGATTCCAAAACCTCCATCGGAAAAAGTATAGTATATTGCACA
>CAZGVZ010000870.1:0-1053 GCA_964529145.1 uncultured Fibrobacteraceae bacterium
GCGGCGGGCGATCTCGTCGGGCACCGTGGTGGCGTACTCGAGCAGCGGCTCGTCATGCCTGATCAGAAAATCGACGCTCCTGATATTGATGAAAGAATCACCGTGCGTCCTCGGCATCGATGCGTTCAACTGCGCGACGACACATCGCGAATGCTCGATCGCCGCTTTGCAGATATCCACGCTTATACCCAGGCTCACGTAGCCGTTTTTGTCGGGAAGCGAGGTCTGGATCAGGGCAACGTCGAATCTCAGCTGCTTTCTTCGGAACATGGCCGGGACCCTGGAGAGAAAAACCGGCGTGTAGTCACCCAGGCCGCTGTTGACGATTTCCCGTGATTTTTCATTGATGAAAAAGGAGTTGCAGCGGAAATTATACGCGAATCTCTCCTCTGCAGAGAGTGTGCCGCCGGAAGTTCCAGCCTGGAACACTTCTGTATCCGCGAAAGCTTTGGGGTCGGACTCCACATATGCGATAAGTGCACTGAGCAGGTACCGGGGTTCGCCGCACCCCGTACCGATGAAAAGCCTGTCACCCGTGCCGATGGTATCGAAGATATGTTTTTCACCGGCGAATTTTTCCGGATACGTGGAAATCCATTTCGAGAAATCGTCATCCATCGTCATCTCCTTGCGGGGAATCTTTCGTGATCCACCGGTCAACCGTGTGCGATCAAAAAATCTGCGTATGAAACTTGTGCACCCCGAACCGGAAAAAGCGGTTTCGTTCGCTTTCAGGGGGCCGGATCAGGGGAAACGGGGCGCGAAGAAGTCGCTCCGGATTCCTCATTCGTGGCCGGAGAAACCGTGCGTTGCCGCCATCTGGCGAAGTTTGTACCGCTGGATCTTGCCCGTGGCCGTCTTCGGAAGCTCGTCGACGAACCGGATCGCTCTCGGATACTGGTGGGGCAGCGAGTTCGATTTCACGAACGACTTGAGTTCCTCGACGAGTCCGTCAGGCGCTTTACGTTTATCTTTCAGAACGACGTACGCGAAGGGTTTGACCAGCCCTTCGGGGTCCGGTACGCCCACCACTCCGCTTTCCAGCACTGAGGG
>CAZGVZ010000870.1:1063-1725 GCA_964529145.1 uncultured Fibrobacteraceae bacterium
GGGATGACTCATGAGAATCGATTCCACTTCCGCGGGGCTGACGTACAGTCCGCTCACCTTCATCATGTCGTCGGTCCTCCCTGCATACCAGAAATAGCCCTCGGCATCCCTGCTGAACTTGTCGTGTGTATTGATCCATTCGCCGCAGAACGTCCGTTTGGTCTGTTCGTGCTTGTTCCAGTATCCGGCGGCAATGCTGTCACCCTTGATGTAAAGAGTGCCGATCTCTCCGGGACCTACTTCCCGTTCGTTTTCGTCCAGTATCCTGGCCTCGTATCCGGGTACGATCTCTCCCGTGCTCCCGGGCCGGACCCTGCCAGGCCGGTTGGAGATGTAGATATGAAGGATCTCGGTCGATCCGATTCCGTCGAGAATGTCTATTCCGAATCTCTCGACCCATTTTTCGACGAGTGGTTTGGGTAGAGGTTCTCCCGCGGAGATGCACATGCGGACCCTGTGCAGAGTGGAGCGGCAATCCCGTTCGGCGAGGTGCAGCATGGCGGCGTAGCTGGTAGGAACGCTGTAGAAAACCGTGGGGCGGTACCGGTCCAGGACTTCGTATACGGTCTCGGGGAGCGGGCGGTCGGGGAGGAGGATCGTGGTGCCTCCGACCCATAACGTGAAATACAGGCCGTTGCCCAGACCGTACGCAAAAAAGAGTT
>CAZGVZ010000871.1:0-1723 GCA_964529145.1 uncultured Fibrobacteraceae bacterium
TTTTTCCACATACCTGCATTATACTATTGAAATGGACAATCTTCATTGCCTGGATCTTCAGGGAAGATTCATATGTTCGCGTATTTACACTGATTCGATATGGAAACTCGTTTTCTTATTCCATGTTGATATCGGCATACTCAGTCAACTCAGTCAACTCCGTCCAATCCGGATGACGGGGAAAGATTGTTCAAAAAACAATAGGCTGGTGCGACCACCGGAAGAATTGCAGGAAAGACAGTATATTTCTGATGAATTCTGCGATGGGGCAGCAAAAAAGCCGAGAGCCGGACTCGAACCGGCGACCTACTGATTACGAATCAATTGCTCTACCAACTGAGCTATCCCGGCAATGCGAATTTATGGTTATCCCGGGTCCTTCGAACCCGGCACGATTCATATCACAGGTAGTACAAAATACAATCCGGCATCAGGAAAATAAACATGCCTGAAGCCCGGCTCGCCACAGAATGCCCTACTCCGGCGGCAATTTTTTTTTCAGGTCCTTCACTCCGCCCATAATCGGATCGAGCCTCCTTTTAACCGAAGGTTCGAGCTTGAACCGATCGATCCGTTTGCATTCCGCCGCTGCGAGGGAATATTTGCCCTGCGAGAAGTACACTTTGGAGAGGTGATAGCGATATGTGATGGAATTGAAGTGGTTGTCCGGAGTTTCGGACTCGACTTTCCTGATCAAGGCGGTCAGGAGCGGAACGAGCGAATCGTACTGCTCCAAACCGAGGAGCGCGCGCGCTTTTCCCCACAGGAAGAGCGTCGCATCGGGATAATGTTTCAACTCCTCTTCCGCGATCGAATGCGCATCGAGATAGCGGCGCTCGTTGATCAGGATATCGACCAGAGCCGCGGAAGCCATGGTCTTTGTATAGACCCCGGTTTCACGCGCTCTTCTGAGCTGTTCTATGCCTTCCTCCCGCTTATCGTTGATGACCGGCATCCACCACAATGTCTTCATCAGCGCGCTGCGCCAGTAATTGTACGATCCGATGCCGTAATCGATATCGGGAATGGCATATCCGGAGGACTTCAGGTCGTAAAACGACGATACACCTTTCCAACCGTACCTGAATGCGGTTATCCAGCGCTCGTATCGCGCCTCATAGGTCCCTTTGAATCCGTCACAGCTGCCGATAAAGAAAGTACCCCAGGGATCGCCGGTTCTCATGGAGAACGATTTCTCGGCCTTTTCGATCGCCATGTCGCAGTGACCGTAAAACTCGTCTTCCCTCTTGTCGGACTGGTAATGATTCATCCACGAATCGGCGACGACCGCAAGACAGAAATATCCGGCCGGATGATCTGGATATTTTTTCACGATCTTTTTCGCTTCGTTCTCCGCGGCATCGAATCTTTCACTGTAGACGAGATGGATGATTTCGAGAAATCCACGATGAATCTCGTCGGGCAGGGGGACGATCTTCACCGCTGAAAGGATGGTCGCGGCGTTGATCAAAAGAAGAAAGGGACAGCTACCTGGGCGGAACATCCGTCGAATCATGGATGAAAACATATTCATTACTGTAGCGATCCCACATCCCCAGAGGGCGATGATACCGGTACTTCCGGACGACTTTTACCGCCACTTTTTTCAGGAAGAAATACTCGACTACCGCCTTGATCGAGTATTTCCCCTCATTGTACCGGTCATACAGAACTACCCTGCAGTATGGCTTTTCCAAAAGATCTTTATCCGGGATACTATCGA
>CAZGVZ010000872.1:0-1721 GCA_964529145.1 uncultured Fibrobacteraceae bacterium
GGTGATTTACATTCTTACCCGGAAACGGATCAGGCGTCAAATGGAGCGAAAGGAATCCCCTCGTCGATCAGCATGATAGGAATATCGTCCCTTATGGGGTAGAGGTATTTGCGATCTTCCCTCAGGAGCCCGGCGTCTATTTTTTCCTTCACGGTCTCCCCTCCGCGGTTCTTGACCGTGCCTTCCCTGATGGCGGCATTGATTCTTCTGATCACGCTCTCGTCTACCAGCACGAGATCCTGTTTCGTTTCAGGGCAGCAGAGAATATCGAGCAGTTTGGGGTCTACCATGCGGTTCACTCCTGAAATGTTTTTTGGAAAGTATCATCCGCGTCGAGCGATTCACTTCGTGGTGAGACGGAAGCTGAGGGCGAGTATGCCGGGTATAAATGCCCGATCTCCTTTCCCGGGTATTTATACGCTTTTCGCATGTCATCTTCACCCGGCATCTTCCTCTCTCGAAAACGATCGCTCAAAGCAGGATAGACAATAAGCGGTGCAGTGTCCGGCGTTTCCTGGAATGTGCACTCGAAAAAAATAACTGTTTCACCCCGGTTTTACAAAAAGTGGAGGGATACGCTTGCCGAACCGGTTTCGCTTCGGCACGGGTACTTCACTTCTCCCCGGGAACCGTTCGTGAATGCTGACTGCCGGCATTGTCCGGAATTATTTTTTTTGCGGGTCTGCCCGGGCGCATGCCATCCAAATTGTGCTGCGAAGGACTACGCCCCCCAAGGCCGTCAGACAGTAAGACATTCGGGCATTTTCCACGTCGCCAGGTAAAACAACGTGGAAGATGGCCGTTATTTCCCGGTTTTTAATTGAACAGGTGACAGGTGGGTACTTCCGCACATCGCATGATCGGGCAGGTCGGATCTGTTCGGATTGAACCATCATTCTGACCGGTATGCGTTTACCGGCCGGTTCAGATATGTCCGTCCTCGCACATCTTGAATGGATAAGCTGCTGAACGCCAATGCTGATTCAACCTGGAAAGCTCCATTTCACCGAATACCTGAAACAACTGCCGCCCGCCTGGGTCCTTAACCACTTTTTCAGCGGCGATGCGTCTTCCCGCAGAATTCTTTCATCAGATATGGTGGAGGAGTCGGCGCGACGGTTCGCCACGCCCGAAGGATTGCAGCAGCGGTTCAAAAGGCTTGAGAAGAGTGACCGCCTCCGGTGCGCCCAGATGTATCTATTGGGGCAGACCGGGATCTCCTCCGAAGCCGATAACGGACTCGAAGATCCCCTTGTCACCGCTTTTTTGGGTTTCGCGGGCCGGGATCAGCGGGGACAGCTCCGCATTTTCGGATTCGAGGATTTCATTCCAATGCTCGAATCCGTCATTACGGCGACCCTCGCCGGCTCCTCGGTACCCGGGGAGCAATTTCAGTCCGCGTCCGCCCCGGTCTGGAGCTGGCGGAGCTGTAACGATATCACCCTGGTAGCATCTCTGGGTTCACAGCATCTGCTGGTCCGGAAGAGATCGGGTACCCTCGGCATGTCGGCGATTCACACCATAAAAAAACTCATCCACGCGGTGGATCTGCACCGTATCGAAGACAGCGACCGTATCGCGAATCTCCTGATCGAGTACTGTCTTTTTCATCACCTGCTCACCGAGCAGGAGCAGGAATATGTGCTGTGCGCGGCCAGGTTCGGGGAATGGCTCGATGAACTGCCGATCGATCGAAGGCGTAATGAGATAGAGGCTTACAT
>CAZGVZ010000873.1:0-1717 GCA_964529145.1 uncultured Fibrobacteraceae bacterium
TCTGCTACAAACATGACGGTCCTATGGGCCTGTTCCGGTATTCGTTTCCACCTCTTTGAGACCCCTGGGCGGGGTTCGGGTGGCGCCCCACCCGATTAAAAATCCGGTGCTCCCGCGCCATCTCCACATGACAAGCGCTGAAGGCAGCCGAAGGCCCGGGTACCGGATACGCGAAACCTCTCAAGCCCTTGAAAGGGCGGAGCATATTTATGCCGGAATCATTATAACCCGGACTGCAAGTGACTCACACCACCTGCTGCTCAGTGCGGAACCGGGAGGGGGTGATACGGTAGAATTTCATGAAGAACTTTTCCATTTCATGGACCGAATGGAAGCCGCACGTCTGAGCGATCGATTCCTCGGTACAGTGGGACGAGCGCAGCCGTTCCTTCGCGATCTCGATCCGGGCATACATGACATAAGCGCCGAAACTCATACCCGTCGCGCGCCGGATGAGCGCTGTAAGCTTTTTCGGGGTCATCGAAAGCGCTTTCGACATGGAATCCGCAGAAACGTTTTTTCCGATCACCTGACTGTCGATGCTCTCCTTTACCGCAGCGAACTCCTGCCTGTCCGCTTCAGACTGCACGGCTTTCTTCCTCACGGAAGGCCTCGCTATGAGCATGACCATGGATGAAACCAGCAGCGTCAAGAAAAAACCCGCTCCGAACAGCAGTCCTGCGATTAGCGGGCGGTTCATGAACAATGGTCTTGGATGAAGCTGCAGTTCTCCCCAGAGGCAAGGGCTGTAGGTCTCGTACAGACTGGCTTTGATCCACGAGGTACGGACGACCCGGTTCTCGTCGGAAAGCGATTTGAGCACAAGATTGCATCCGATCGTCTCTGGCAGTTCGGAACCCAGCGATTCCACCGGAATCGGAAAGCGCACCGAAAAGCCCTCCTGCTCATTCGTCACGATCGCGGCCTCGAATTCGCAGGGAGTATTGCTCGTTTCGAAGGAGAACGTTCCGCTGTCGCTCTGGACCGGTTTGTACATGGTGCGAAAAGGTTTTCCCGTCAGAGGAACCGAATAGATGAACACGTCCTTGCCCGGGAACGGTTTGCGGCTCATGAACGGATCCAGGAGCACTTCGATGCCCATTGACTGGAGAAGATCGCGGGACACTTTCGCGGTAAAGCGAGGATCCCGGAGATTTACAATAAAAACCAGTTCTCTTTCGTTCCAGTAGACAGATGCGGAAACCGTGCTGTTCGATCGCGGAGCCGGCAGCTCGATGGATTCGCCCGACGTTTTCTTTACACCGGGGAAATCGTAGCTCACGGGATGGTTCGGCCGTTGCACGTTTTGGTGAAGAAAAAAAACGCCCTCACGACGGGCGAGCGCCGTTTCGCCATAGGACATCGTCGCTTCCGCGAAAATGGAAACCCCCGTAAAAAGCTGGTTCGGAATGCCGGAAATATCCCACTGGACCATATAAGGGGACCGTGAGACCGAACCCAGTGAAATTATCGCCGCCGAATCGGATCCTTCAGGAAAATATCGCGCAGTGAATTCGATCTTCCGAATTCTCCTGGGACAGTTCTCATCCTCGACAAGTACGGTACAGACCGGAGACTTTACCATACCCAGGGTCACCGGAGTGACGAACTTGAGGCAGGATTGACCATTTGATAATGAAAACAGACCCGAAAACAGAAGCACCGGCACTATCGGAAAACGAATACCGTAACGATTCATTTCAAAAAAGGCTCCCGG
>CAZGVZ010000874.1:0-1711 GCA_964529145.1 uncultured Fibrobacteraceae bacterium
AGCAGTCACCTCAGCAGCAGTAACGTCGCTGTTGATCAACGTTGCCTGGGCAAACGTCGCCAATCCCAGTACCATCATGGACACAATTAGTTTTTTCATGTTATGATGCTCCTCGTCTTAATAACCCGGCAAATCAGGGCAATAACAACGCGTTATTGTGAATTGTCGTATCGTTTCTACGTTGATAAATTCGTTGTCCTTTTCGTTGAATCCCTGGCGATAAGTTTTCCTTTGAAATACTCCGTTTCCCGCGGGGCATTGAGATTTTCGATCCGTCGCAGCAGCATCTCGAGCAGAGTGTGGGCGATTTTCGGTAACGGGAATTGGGTGCAGGTGATCGACAGGCAACTGTCTGAAAACCACGCCGTATCGTCTCCCGTCGCCAGACCGAACCGACGTCCGACCTCCATCCCCTTCTTCTGAAAATACAGATACGCCTGCATCGCCACCATCGTGTCCGTAATCAGCATGCTGTCCACCTTCCCGGGATCCTCCAAAACGCGATCCAACGTCTGACGGATGGATTCGCCGTCAAACTGTTCCTGATGAACAATCGGGCAGATTTCCGTATCAATTCCCTCTTCCCGCAGGCGGGCCTGGAATCCTTTCACCAGCCGGGGTGTAGCGCCGTGGGTAGGCCAGCTTGTCAGTAGCGCGGGGTGACGATACCCCTGCCGCAAAATATGATCCGTCAACTGGTAGGTTTCATCAAAATTATCGAAGCTGGCGAAGGTTACGTCATACTCCGGAACATCCGCCGAGACCACAAAGGGAATCTTGTACTGCCGGAGAATCTCGATGCAGGAAACGTCCTTATTGGACATTGTCGGAAACAGAATAATTCCGTCCACACAGTGCTCGGAAAACACCTTCATCTGCGAGACAGTCATTTCGTCGTGGTTATCCAGCGAACTGATCATCACCCCATGGTCGATTTCCCCGGCAAAATGCTGAAACCATTCCGCCAGACAGGCGGTGGTCGGATAGCGAAGCGAGGGAACAATGCATCCCAGTGTAAACGTTCGCCCTGTCACCAATCCCCGGCCGGCTGTATTCTTCCGGTAATTCAATTCCGCCGCCGCCTTGAGGATACGCGCCCGCGTTTCTTCGCTGACTCGCGTATTTCCGCATTTGGACCCCAATACGGCCGAAACCGTCTGGAAACTCACGCGGGATCGTCGGGCAATGTCAATTAATCGAGGTGCCAAGAGAGGATTCCTTATTCATTAACCGAACGCTCTGTCATTACATTTAACAATCTAACCGAACGTTCGGTTTCTGTCAAGAGGAAATAAGATTTTGATTGTAAAAATCACCCTCTTACGGTAAACCATGATGATACGGAGATGAAGTTATGGCTTTACGTTCCTTTGATTCTGGTTCGTTTCTTCTCGGGTGCAACTACTGGGCCTCCCACGCCGGCACGTTCATGTGGTCCGACTGGCGGCCTGACGTGGTGGAAAAAGACCTAACCTCTTTATCCAAAGCGGGTTTCCATTCCCTGCGGGTGTTCCCGTTGTGGCCTGACTTTCAGCCTTTATCCCTGCTGAGGGGGTATGTTGGTCACGAGCGGGAGTATCGTATGGGGGAAGAACCCCTTCCCGATACCGAAGCGGGACGGGCAGGCGTTTCAGAGGAAATGATCCGCCGATTCGACGTGTTCCAGCAACTGGCGGAGAAATATCAACTGAAACTGATCGTCGGCCTGGTG
>CAZGVZ010000875.1:0-1708 GCA_964529145.1 uncultured Fibrobacteraceae bacterium
CCAACAGGAGAGGGACGATGACTGAACTCAAGATATTCAAGGTTGAAGATCCTGTATGCTTCAAACCCGTAGCCAGCGACACCACGGCCATCGGCGGGCAGATTTTAATTTGGGATAACTGCGATACAATAACCGATTCCACGCTACCATTAACCGGCGGGCAGTACGCCACAGCCATCAAAGAGCTGACGGACGCGATTCTCAGTCTGCTCGGAGAGGAAGAAACAGGCGATGAAGGCGGCAAAGATTATGTGCGAACAGTCCATAAAGCGGATGGAATCGTGGGTTATACGATCACACCAGAGGTTAACGCCGCCATCCGACTGGCAAAAAAATATCAACAACTCATCGAGGGCAAATCTTGACCGTCGCAAAATCCCCCAAAATCCTGAAGGGCGCGGAAGCCATCGCTACTTATATCGGCTGCGGACGGCAGAAGTTCTATGACTTTGTGGCCGATGGCCTGCCCGCCGCCGTCATGGATGGGACGTGGTACGCTCACGCCGACAACATCGAAGAATTTTTCAGACGAAGAACCCTGATGCGGGTCAATCAGATCCCGCCGAATGCGGAATGAGGGCGGCATGGGCCGCCCATCAAGTTTATTTTTCCTCCACCCACCGGCGCATCAACTCAATGACGGCCGCTTGCATTGATTTCCCCTCCGCTGCGGCCTTGGATTTCACGGCCCTGCGGAGTGGTTCCGGGACGCCCCGGAGCATGATGGTGACGGCCGCGGGTGCCTCAAAAAACGAATTGAACCCTTTCCAATATTCGCGGGCGTTGGGGTTTTCAATCCCCTCATCCTGCATTGCCCAATAATCACCCTCCGGAATCGATACGGTACGACAAACCTCTTTGTCAATGTCAACCGGGCCGTCATAGCCCGGTTCCTGCATCGCCTCCGCTGTTTCATATCCAAAATCGCGTTCTGTTTTCATGATACCCCCTAAACCATTTTTTTGATTTGTATTTTCCTGCTGTCCCATTCGTACAAAAATTCTCCCTGATCTACCCCCGGAAACTCAGTTTTAAACAGGTTCCCGAGTCCACCGGCGCGGGAAACTATCGCGTCGAGGTCGGTCTGTGTCCGGGCATCCTTCGTGATTTCTAATATTTTTTCTCTTACGTTCATTTTCCCCTCCTGTTTGTTGTCGGTTAATTCGTCCCTCATCGTGATTACAATATATACAATGCTAACAATGTTGTCAATAGAAAAGCGACAAAAAATAAAAATAATTTTCCGCAATACAACCCACCGAAATCACAAGCGAATTTAAATTAATTGCGTCCGCATTGCGTTTTTTCCGAAAAAATTTTCCCGCCAAACGCCGATTAAAAACCCCTGTCAATAGTTTTTTTTGCACTAAATTGCTTTTTTTTGCACGATTTTGCACTAAATCGCACTATTCCGTTTTCCCCCAAAACCCCATGATATTGGTGTGCCATAAAATTGACGCACTATACATGGGGTTTTCCATATGGCGATCAAGACAACGCTCGAACAAATAGAGGAAGTTCAGGCCGCAATAACGAAGGTCATGGCCGGGCAAGATGTGACCTACAACGGGAAGCGGATCACTTTTGCGAACCTGAGCATCCTTGAGGCGCGGGAGCAAACTCTGCTGGCGCGTTACCGGGCAGAAACCGGGTCAACCACCTTCCGAACATACGCTCATAACGGGGCATATTCCGAATGAAATGGACT
>CAZGVZ010000876.1:0-1707 GCA_964529145.1 uncultured Fibrobacteraceae bacterium
CGGCGTTGCCAGGGTCTTGAAGTTTTTCGGAAAGACCACGCCCTTCAGGAAGAGCGTCTTCAGCTCGCTGTTCACCGTGTCGACGGAAATGCCGAGCTTGGCAGCGATATCCGACGGCTCCGCCGGAAGCTGGACGACGATGTCGGCCTGCTGCGGCGTCATGAGAAACTCCAGAACGCGCCGGTACCGCTCCGATTCTTCATACCCGTGTCTCTTTGCCAGTTCTTTGTACGCATCCGACCCAACCATGCTTCAGCCCCTTTCTTCATGCAAGATATGGAGAGGACCCGCTCCTGTGTGCAAGGGAGCCTGCTCCTGTCCTTTTCGACATACATATGCCGAAGAGGAACGGGAACGCAAGGGCTTTTCCGGAGCGGAAACGTCTCTTCGCGGGAGTTTCCCGTTGACAAGCCGGCAACTCATCTCCTATGGTAGGGCATCGTTTGTTCCCTGGTTTCCTTCGGCCCTGTTCGCCCTGGCACCGATGTCAGTCGGCGGGTATCTCAAACAGTCTCGTGATTCCGATGTCCGCTCCGGAGCGGGCAGCACTGCAGCGCACTGGCAGGCACGTTCTCGTCTCTTCCCGAAACGTCGGGGCTTTGCTGCCGGTTACACGGATGCAGATCTATGAGCGATCATTTGGATTCCCTCTTCAGGCATAGCCGGGGGCCACCCCGCCACCCCGGTTTTCGCGGATGCGCGTGATACCGCCTTGTCTGTCCAGCAGCGCGGAGATATCCGATCCCTTGCGGAGGTGGATGTCTCCCTTCACAAAAAGGAGGCCAATCATGGCAGAGAGTGCCTTGTCCGATCTTACGGTCCTGGAATTTGGTAATCTTGTATCCGCTCCCTACTGCACCAAACTCATGGCCGATCTCGGCGCCGACGTGATTAAAATCGAGGCGCCGTGCCTCGGCGATGAAGCGAGGCGGCAGGAGCCCTTCGCCGGGGATATGCCGGGTCTGGAGAGAAGCGGGTTTTTTGCTTACCTGAACGCGAACAAGCGGAGCATCACCCTCGATCCCCGCGCGAAGTCTGGAAAGAAGCTCTTCCTGCAGCTCGTGAAATGCGTCGACATCCTCGTCGAGAATCAACCGCCCGCTCTCATGGAGGAGTTGGGCTTGACGTACGAGGAACTCGCAAAGATCAATCCCATGCTCATCATGACGTCCCTCACGCCCTTCGGCCAAAACGGCCCGTACCGCGATTACAAGGCCAAGGAGATCAATATTTATCAGGGGAGCGGTTACGGCTACATCTCCACTGCCTGCATCGCCGAGCCCGTGCCGCCTCCGATCAAGGCGGCAGGCCGCCAGTCCGAATTCGGGACCGGACAGGTCGGGGCCGTCACCACCATGTCCGCCGTCATCTCTCGTCCGCGTATCGGAGCGGGGCAGCATATCGACGTTTCGGGACTCGAAGTCATGGCCGGTCTCAACGAGTCCGCCATCGAACACTGGACGTTCGCGGAAAACGAGATCGGGGGGGTGACGAATCCGGTCGTACAGCCCATCTGTCCCCTGCAATGCAAGGATGGATGGGTCTTTCTCATGTGCGTCGAAGATTTCCAGTTCAACAACTTCCTCACGGTCATGGGGAACCCCGAATGGGCTTCTAACGAACTGTTCAAAGACCGTTTCTCCCGCGCGGCCTATCTCGATGCCCTCCTGCCCCTGCTCACGGAGTGGACGATGCAGTTCACGAAGG
>CAZGVZ010000877.1:0-1705 GCA_964529145.1 uncultured Fibrobacteraceae bacterium
GTTCGTGTACGAGAAGGAAGGCCGGCGTTATGCATTTTACGGGAGATACCTGCCGGAAACAAACGAGTACGTGCCGAAATACGCGTTCGCGGCCCAAAGGGATGGAGCGGTTCGGAGAATTCCACCCGTGGTAGACGAAGCGACCCTGGAAATCGCGCGTGCGGTTCACGCAGGCATTAGCTTCTTCCGTCACATTCTTGACAGTATGCAATTGGATGTCGATTATAACCATTATGTCAGGAGAACCGCCGGAGATTCGTTCGCGATGTGGTTCTTTCCTGCGGGATATGGGAATTACTGCGCCCACGGCCAGGATATCCATCTTACCCTCGATTCAGCGGGGACAACCGTCACGGGTCACCATGTGGTTGGAACGTATCTGCGCTATTTCGAACTGGAGAACCGTAATCGGACCGTTGAACTCGATAACTGTTACGACGACATTCCCTCCTCCGGAAACCTTTTTTTCGCATACACCAACCGAGACCACTTCTCCCGAATAGAGATCGTCAACCGCTCTTCGGTGAGCGTGATGGTTCCCGATCCGCACACCGGGAAATGGACCTGGTCGCACAGATCAAGGTAAAAGCGCCGGTGGAGCTTCCTGCCGGGCCGCCTGCGCGCGTTCCATGATATCGCGAACCACCATCCCGGCGAGAAAGAAGCCGAACACCCCGGTGACGAACACCGCCGATCCGTTGACCCTTTGCTTTCCGCCGGCGGTTTCCAGTACGCAGGATTCGCATTCTCCGGATTCAGTCGCAAATCCCGGAGCGGGCTCTTCACTGTAGACACACCGGGGATTTCCGTCGAATCCGCGCCGCCGCAGCCTTTTGCGGACCAGCTTTCCAAGCCGGCATCCCTTGGAATCCCAGAGCGAGCCCCCGCGGATCAGAGACGGATCCATCCTGTTCCCGGCACCGAGCGAGGTGAAAACCGTCGCTCCTGCTTCGGTGGCGCTTATGATCAGGTCGACTTTCGCGCTGAGGCTGTCGATCGCGTCTATCACGTACTCATACCTGTCCAGCCGGAATCGACCGGCTTCACCCCTCCTGTAGAGTTCATGCCTCGCCTCGATCTGAGCCGCAGGATTAATTTCCCTCAGACGACCGGCCAGTTCCTCGACCTTGGGAAGACCGGTGTTACGGCTCGTGGCCTGCACCTGCCGATTGATGTTCGTAGGGCATACCTTATCGGCGTCGACCATGGTGAGCCTGCCGATTCCCGACCGGACCAGCGCTTCCGCGCACCAGCTGCCGACTCCGCCCACGCCGAATATGATGACCCCGGTACGGCGCAGGAGTTCAATCCCCTCCTCCCCTGTCAAAAGGCGCAACCGGTCGTATGCCCCGTTCTTTTCCAATCCCCGCATCCTTCGCTGATTCCTGCACGTCTGTATTTCGTCCGGCCGAAGGCCTTATTGACGAGCCTTCCAAATGAAAAAAAAGTCCGTATTTTGGACCGGTTCGTGTGACAATATATATTAATCTATAGACATAAACACGTGTCTCCGCATTTCGGAGTTGTGGAATATTCCGCATGGAAATGACTTTCGAAAGGAGCCCCCATGTTATCCGTTGTCCGACCCCGGTTGTCGCACCTGATCGCCATGTTTTCCCTTGCCGGAACAGTATTTGCAAATGATATCAATACGGGAGGACAGGCCGGTATCGTCAGATCCCTTTCCACAGAAACGCTCGGCAAG
>CAZGVZ010000878.1:0-1698 GCA_964529145.1 uncultured Fibrobacteraceae bacterium
TCGAACAGGCGGAGCACGATTTCCGCAGTTTCAGCGACACCACGGGCCAGGTGGAGGAAGGGACCACGCCGGAGCTCAAGTCGCTTTCGGAGGCGTATGCGTCAAGCTTGGCGCAGCTTGGCCTAAAGGAGGCCGATCTCGCGGCCGAGAAGAAACAGCTCGTCAAACTCGAGCGCCAGATCACTCCGGAAAGTAATTCCAGGTCCTCGGAATACGCCGCACTGCGTTCGAAGCTCAGGGAGCTCGAGAAGGAGAAGATACGCCTCGAAGCCCTGGGGATAAGGCTTGCGGGCATTTCGACCGTGGACCGGGAAATACAGGACACCGAACAGCGGCTCCTGAAGTTCAAGCAGACGAAAACCACGGCGCTCGACCCCGCCACAATGCAGCAGTGGCAGGAGCTGCGGAAATCTGTCATTTCCAAGGAAGGCGACCTGGAACTGTTCAAACAGCGCATGGAATCGTATGAAAAAGCGATCGAAAACTACAAAAAGGGCAATCCGGACATTCTCACGCACTCCCTCGAGCTCATTAGGCTCAAGCGCTCGAAAGAGGTTTACGAAAACCTCTACACCCTGCTACTCGAAAAAGCCGAGGAGGAGAAGATAAAAAGTGCATCGAGCAGCATCGGCATAAAAATCGTAGACCTGCCTGCAATGCCCCGGTCTCCGGTACCGAAAAACCAGACGCAGCTCCACGTCATCGGAATCATTCTCGGGCTCCTGCTCGGGCTGGGACTCGCCTTTTTCATCGAGTTCAACGATACCTCGATAAAATCCAACGACGACATCGAGCGGTTCATCGGGCTTCCAGTGCTTGGAACCATCCCTCATATCGCTCACAACACGAAAAACGACATAAAGATCCGGAGGCGTTCCGCGAAATCGGCACGGTCCATCTCCGTTTCGCAGTATCCCCGCCATATCTTCAATTTCGACGGGGACGATTCGGTAAGTACCGAAGCGTACCGTTCTCTAAGAACCAATATTCTCTTCGCGAGTCCCGACAGGCCGCTCCAGGTACTCGCGCTAACGAGCGCCGGACCCTCAGAGGGAAAATCGCTGACCATCTCGAACCTGGCGCTGGCATACGCGCAGATGGGAAAACGGACTCTTCTGGTCGACACCGACCTGCGCCGACCGGTGCTGCACCACATTTTCAACCAGCAGCGCGAACCGGGCTTTTCCGATCTGTTCATCGAGAATCCGGAATACGACCGCATCATACGACGCGATATAAGAACAAATTTTTCCCTGGTCACCGCGGGAATTTTCACCCCCAATCCGGCGGAGCTTCTCGGTTCGCAGAAGTTAATACAATTCCTCGAATATTTCCGTGCGAATTTCGACATGGTCTTTTTCGATACGCCTCCCATCGTGGCGGTGACCGACGCGACGCTGCTCGGTACCAAGATGGACGGTCTTCTGATCATCATCAAATCACACCATACCGACCGGGAGATCGTGCTCAGGGCGTCCAACATTCTGCGAAATGTAGGGGTCAACGTTGTGGGAACCGTGCTCAATGACATAAATTTATCGCACCGGTACTCCAGTTACGGCTATTACAAATATTACTACCATTATTACAAGACGAAAAAAGACTGAGACCCTATCAAGATGCCGCATGCAGATCCCGACAGAGGATTCTCCCGGCGCAAACACGCCTGGGGAGGCTGGAATACGTCGACCTTGGAAT
>CAZGVZ010000879.1:0-1672 GCA_964529145.1 uncultured Fibrobacteraceae bacterium
GTATGGTCGCCAGGAAGATGGGTTTCGACAGGGTCGTGCCGGTATGCGGCCAGACCTATACCCGCAAACTGGATGCACAGGCTGCCTCTCTGCTCTGCGGAGTCGCGCAATCCCTTCATAAGATGGCCAACGACATCCGTTTGCTGCAAAGCCTCAAGGAGATCGAAGAGCCGTTCGAAAAGGGGCAGGTAGGTTCCTCCGCCATGGCTTACAAGAGAAATCCCATGCGATGCGAACGGATGACCTCACTATGCAGGTATCTCATCTCGCTGTCGCTGTCACCCGTGATGACGGCCGCTGAACAGTGGTTCGAACGAACGCTGGACGATTCGGCGAACAAACGTCTTTCGATACCCGAGATGTTCCTGTCGGCCGACGCCTCGCTGCTCATCGCGATCAATGTCTGTGGAGGACTTGTAGTACATGAAAAGATGATCGAGCGGCATCTGCGCGAGGAGTTGCCCTTCATGGCTACGGAAAACATAATAATGGCCGGAGTAAAGCGCGGAGGGGACAGGCAGGAACTGCACGAACACCTGCGTATCCATTCCATGGAATCCGCCGGAAAGATCAAAAACGAAGGAGGTGAAAACGATCTTCTCGACCGTATCGCCGGGGATCCGGTATTCAGGTTACCACTAGAGGAGATCGACCGCCTGCTCCAGGTAAGGGATTTCATCGGACGCGCTCCCGAACAGGTACGGGAATTCCTTGCCGGGGAGGTGGAGCCGCTCCTTCACAGGGCGCAACGGTTCGGAAACGGTCCGGCCACTGAACTGAAAGTGTAACACACCAACGTGCTCGCCGACTACCATGTCCATACGCCCTACTGCGGCCACGCCCACGGGAAAACCGCCCAGTATGTAGAACAGGCAATCGCGTGCGGTCTGTCCGAAATCGGATTCGCCGATCATCTCGGAAGGTACTATCTAACCCATAATCAGCGGCGCAGATACTGGGACTGGGGCATGCATGAACGTCACCTGGGCCGGTATTATGAAGAAATCGCCGCTCTCAAGGAGGTATACAGTGATCGCGTCACGATCAAAACCGGCCTCGAAATCGACTTCGTGGAGGGAACCGAGGAATTGCTTCTTCCTCTGATCAGGGAATTCGAGTTCGATTTTTTTCTCGGATCCGTTCACTGCCTACCCAGATTCGGCTGGAATCATCTTGCGGATTACCGGGAAATGGACGAAGGAGCCGCATATGTCGAATATTTCCGCCTGGCCCGCGCCGCGATGGAATCTTCACTGTTCCAATCGCTTGCCCACATTGATTTCATATGGCGGTACATCCGTTATCCGGGGAATGATCCGTCCTCTTTTTTCGAGCGCGAGATCGAAGCCACCGTGCGCACCGCAATCGAAACCGGGACCTGCATCGAGATCAACGCCAACGGCTATCTTTGGTCGCAGACCCATGCGTCCTCCGGCGAGAGCGATCCTTTCACGATCCTTCTCGCCATGCTGCGGCAATACCGCGCGCCCATAACTCTCGGATCCGATGCGCATGACCCCGCAATGGTCGGTAAATCGTTCGGAGAAATCGTGCCGGTGCTGCGCAGCTGGGGAATCACGACGTGCCGCGGGTTTACTGGGGGTAACCCTTGCCTCATCTCCCTTACATAAGCGGTGCGGAACCAGGACAAACGCACGGGAGGTTCCTTGCG
>CAZGVZ010000880.1:0-1671 GCA_964529145.1 uncultured Fibrobacteraceae bacterium
AAAAAGAATCACTAAAAATATATAATTGATGCTACCATGGCAATCTGGTTTTTTTCAGCAAAGAGACCCTTTTCTCCATCGTTCCACCGCTTGTCCGCATAGAGTTTCTTTGGATCGAAAGCTCCCTCTCCCGGAGAGGATTTTTTCCGGATAAGGATGAAAATCATACAAATAGAACGGACTTTCATGTATTTTAGCGCAGACACGACAGAAAAGGATGTTCATTATGGCAACAACCCAGCGGAGAGCACAGTCCGAGTTTGAACAACGGTACCTCGACGAAGGTGCCCGTCTGGCGATAGCCGGCAGTTCCATTCCACCCGAGGAGTATACCCGGTACAACGTAAAAAGGGGCCTTCGCAACGCGGACGGGACCGGGGTGCTCGTCGGACTTACCAATATCGGGGAAGTCCACGGCTACATAGTTGAAGAGAACGAGAAGGTACCGGTCGAAGGACGCCTGAGGTACCGCGGATACGATATCGAAGAGCTCATCCAGGGATTCCAGAAAGACCGTCGTTTCGGTTTCAACGAGGTCGTGTATCTGCTGTTGTTCGGAAAACTTCCCACTGCCGAGCAACTGGAATCTTTCAAGGGAATGCTCGATACCTGCCGCGACCTGCCGGACGGGTTTACGGAAAACATGATCCTGAAATCCCCCAGTCCGGATGTCATGAACAAACTCGCGCGTTCTGTGCTGGCGCTCTATTCCTACGACGAAAATCCTGACGACATCAGTGTAAAGAATGTGCTGCGGCAATGCATAGAGCTCATCTCCCGGTTTCCCACTATGGTCGCCTATGGTTATCAGGCCAAAGGACATTACTACGACAACAAAAGCCTCTTCATTCACAAGCCGCTGCCCGGACTGAGCACCGCGCAGAACCTCCTCAGGATGATCAGGCCCGATGGGGCCTATACGGATCTAGAAGCGAAGGTGCTAGATATGGCGCTTGTGCTCCATGCGGAACATGGCGGCGGAAACAACAGCGCCTTCGCCCTTCATGTGGTCAGTTCCGCGGATACCGACACCTACTCCGCGATCGCTGCAGCGGTCGGCGCTCTTAAAGGTCCTAAACATGGCGGAGCGAACATCAAAGTCGCTTCCATGATGGAATACCTCCAGAAAACGATCAGTGACTGGGGTGACGACGATGAGATCAAGGATGTCCTCGTGAAAATCCTGAAGAAAAAGCTCTTTGACCGGAAGGGATTGATCTATGGAATAGGACACGCGGTGTACACGCTTTCGGATCCCCGTTCAGTCATCCTGCGGGAGAAGGCTGGGGAACTGGCGGAATCGAAAAAGCGCACCGATGAATACAAGTTCTACCGGACCGTCGAGCGGCTTGGAATCGAGATACTCTCTTCAATGAAGGAGGGAGCAGCCTTTGCGACCAATGTCGATTTCTATTCCGGTTTCGTCTACGACATGCTCAACATTCCGCGGGAGCTCTATGTTCCCATTTTCGCCGTATCCCGCATCGCCGGATGGTCGGCTCACCGGATCGAAGAGCTGGTCGGCGGAGGGAAGATAATCCGTCCGGCCTACAAGAGCCTCTGCGACAGGCAGGTATACGTTCCGCTGCAGAAGAGAGAATCCGGAACCTGAAAGAGGGTACTGTCGTGTTTTTCAGCGCGATCGGACAGGATTCACACCGTTTTGAAACC
>CAZGVZ010000881.1:0-1659 GCA_964529145.1 uncultured Fibrobacteraceae bacterium
TATTGGGCGCGCCACAGCGTGCCCCTGCGCAGGCGGTGGCGGTTGACCCCAATGCTTTCACCTGCATAGGATGGATCGGTCGCTTTCTGCACTGTACACGATTTCCGGTCGCAGGGCCGGAAATATGAAGGTAATGACGATTCGAATACCTCACGGGGCATCAGCCCTCCTGACTCCCGGGCCCTTCTTTCCGGTAATTCTGACGAATGTCGCCTGGGGACCCTTATCGCCCATTGATTCCAGGTAGGTGACTCCGATACCCGGCCGGAGGCTTTCGAATTCCTTTCCGGAGACCGAGTTGCGATGGAAATATATATGACGATTGTCAATGGTCCTCAGGAACCCGTACCCATCATCCTTCTGAAGGGTTTCCACTATCGCTTCCAGCCGGTCGTGCGACTTGACATGCCGATTCTGACGCTCCTTCAGTTCCTGAAGCTTCCTGAAGGCCTCGTCGAAAGCGCGTCTGATCTCGGTTTCAGCCGAGTCAATCTGCTCCACATGGCGCGGTTCATGATGGACCGCGATACGATGACCCGGCGGGACCGCGATATCGAGACGTACATGGTAAGGCCTTCCGGTATGCTGATGCCGTTCAGGTTGCTCGACGATGACCCGGCAGCTGGTAATGTATTCACAATATTCTTCCAGCTTGGCGGCTTTCGAGCGGATCAGGTTGTCCAGTCCGGGGGTGGCCTGCACGTTACGATACGTGATTTCGAGAGGGATTTCCATGCCTGACTCCTCACAGGATGTCGACGTTTCTATCGTCGACCGAAACAGCCGAAGATGAATGTCAATTTATCATACCGCAAAGAGCATACCAGAGCTGAAACCTTACGATTTCACGAGTGGCCGGTAATTCCCGTAAATCGGACAGGTAATAGTATGGACGTGTAACCGTCGCGGGAAACATGGCCGTGGAACGGGATTCCCGGTTCCGGCAGGTTCCTGAAACCGGGAACCGGATTTCGCGGCCGCGCAAAGATGATAAGGCACCGGATTTGCTTCCTTGAAATAAGAAGGGGAGGCTTTCCGGCGCTCACGTTGTCCGGCACCTTCCGATACAGTTGCGAAAGGAGAAACAATCCATGGTAGAAGCGGCGGCGATGTTCACTCTGGAAGACATTCAGGATCTGATATTCCATAAACGAAAAAATTCGGTCTCCCTGTATATGCCTATACATGATCGCGGGGTGGAGACCAAACAGGATCCCATCAGGCTGCGAAAGCTGCGCGTCGCGGCTTCCCGTGAAATGGCCGCAGCCGGAGTTGATAATGACGAAGCCGGGCTGATACTGCGGCGATTCGACGACAAAGTGACGGGATTGTCGCTTCGACAGCACGATTGCAGGGGGTTGGCGGTTTTCGCGGATGCGGATACGGCTCGTTCCGTTTACCTGCCCGACGCGCCAGAAGAGACGGTCGTGGTCCACGACGTCTTTCATCTCATCCCACTGTTGCGGGTAGCTAAACGACAACTTGAATATTTCATTTTGGCTCTTCGGCAGAAGGGAGTGAAACTGTACCGTTGCACACCTTCCCTGATCGAGGATGTCACGCCTCCGGGTACGCCACCCACGATCGAGCAGGGTCTTATGCTGGAACTCGCGGAAAGAGGTGTTCAGTTCAAATCCGGCGGATCAGCCGTGACCGAAG
>CAZGVZ010000882.1:0-1648 GCA_964529145.1 uncultured Fibrobacteraceae bacterium
AATAACTCATATTTGATTACATAATCAGATGGATTAGCACGCATATCAGCGAACATAGCATTAGTAGACGGAGCATCAAATGGATAGTTGTAAATCGGGATATTGGTACTATATGCTGCTACAGTAGGTTGGATACGGGTATAACAAGTTCCGGGGAAAAGCGGAGTTGGGTCACCTTCACGAGTACCATCTGTTGAAAAATTGCTTGAAGAAGAATTAGTCAGGAAAGCAGGGCTTAAATCCACAATTCTGAAACCCAGATCACGATATGTCAATTCTATCGGGTCGTCGCCTAATACCGCTTTAATTCTCGGACTGCTGATTGTAACCTGTTCAGTTGTAGAAAGAATTGTGGCCTGATTTCCGTTCATTTTTATCTCTCCGTTTTCGGTAGTTAAATCGTATAACAGAAGATTATTTCCCTTTAAAACAATTGTATCACCTGCATTTCCGAAATCAAAATTAAAACCATTGATAGTCAAATCAGGAAATTTAATTTTAAAAGCATAATCTATTGATCCTTTTGCTGTAGTCACAACCACTTTGTTTGTAATCTCGTTAGGAACTGTTCCCGGAATTGGAACCACAATTTTAGAAGATATAGCATATACCTCTTTTAAATCTACCGCCTGATCATTGAAAAGGATTGATCTCACCTGACTCAGGTTTTCTCCATGAATGATAATCATTTGATTGAAACTACCTTCAGTAGTATCCTTTTCCGGATTTTCAACCGGACTTATTCTTGTGATTACAGGGGGACCATTTGAAACCGTGCCATCATCATAATTATCATCGTAGGTAACAATATCGTCACAAGCTATGAAGAATACTGTCAACAGGAATGTTAATGAAAGATATTTAATTATTGAAGTTTTCATATACAGAAGATTTTTAATTGCGTTAATTATTTCCATCCGGGATTATTCTCAGAAATAGCCTGATTTGTGAGGATTTCATCCTGAGGAATCGGATACAATAAATGTTTTGATTCCCTCATCTTGATTGTATTGATTTCATCCACAGTACCTACACCATTCATTACATCCAGGTAAATTCCCCAGCGAATTAGATCCCAGCGACGATCGCTTTCCAATGCAAATTCCATCGCACGTTCTTCAATTATCGCTGAACGTAGAGCAGATTTATCTGTATAATTTGCAAGTAAATGCAAGGTTGCATTATTCCTGAGGCGAACATCATTTAAAGCTATGATTGCTTCATCGTTATGTCCAAGTTCGTTTGCTGCTTCTGCAAAAATCAGGACAACATCTGCAAAACGCAGTAGAGGATAGTTTGCGTCTGTTCTCACCAAGGTACGGTCATTCACTTGATTACTGAATTTTGTAGTGAAAGCAAAAAATTGTTCAGAACCAGCTTCATCACAACGCCATCCGGCAGTGACTTTCGGGTTATCGAAAGGAGGGGTACGATTTTCGACCATATTCTGCCACTTTCCAAAATTGGGATAATAGGAACCACCGCCCCAACTAGTGTCGGAGCCTTCTCTTATCCAACAATGATGAACCCCTTTATCAACCCTGTAATCTTTCTCTTCAAAGAGTAAATACCAATGTTTTCTACAACCAACCGTTAGACTGTTTTCAATATTCCCCGCTGGATTTGTCATTCCACTAAAATGATATGA
>CAZGVZ010000883.1:0-1645 GCA_964529145.1 uncultured Fibrobacteraceae bacterium
AGCCGCCATAGCTATCGCCTCCCGTCCTGTAACGGACAGCGAAAGGGAAGCGGCATGCTTGTATATCAGTGATCCGTTCTCGAACGGGAGGACGCTGATGGAAAAGGTGGAGTATTCCGGCAGACCGCTGAAGGAATAGGTTCCATTTTCGGAAGTGGTCACCACCAGCGGTTTCTGGAAGGAGATCATCGTGTTGAGGAGCTGGCATTCGACTGTGGCTCCATCCACCGGGAGGATTTTGTCGTCCTTGCGGAAATAGAGATTTCCTTTGACGGAAACACCCTTTCGCGCCATGTAAAAAACTCCGGTCGACTGGCAGACCACGGGAACGTTGTTGCTGTTGGAATCTACGGCCAGACCCAGGTGATCCATGCTGCTTTCGAAACCTGTTTTTACACATGAAACTAGGTAGTCGCCTACCTTTACCGAATCGAAATATGCCGTGCCCGATGAATCTGTGGTTGAGGAATCGACGCCGACAATGGTGACTTTAGCGCCGGGAACCGGTGCGAAGGAGTGGCGGTCGACAAGCTTGATGATGACCCTGGCGCTCGTATTCCCCTGAAGGTATTCGATTTTCTCACCGTAATCGACAGGAAGTACTGTTTTTTCACATTTCAACGATACAACGCAAAAACCGATCACCAGACCCAGGGTGCACAACCAGAACTTCCGCATGATTCCTCCTATAAGGGATATTGAAAGAGTGTTGAAACCGGCAATGATTTAAATGTCAATTTGATGTCATTCGAAGCCGGAGTCCGGTACCCGCCGGTCGGGATGACGTCCTCGTCCGAGAGAGCCTTCGCACCGGAATGACTGCCTCCGGCCCGCAGCCGTCGATCGTGGCGGATCGAATCCGGCATTGGCCCGGAAGATTCTTCCGAACCCGATTGTTACACCGTTCAGGTTTACATTAATATATATTATAATAGGCAGTAAATTGCAAATATAAATATGCAATCCGGTTCAACGCTCACTACGGAAGGAATGCGCCATGCACTCTATGAGGAACGGCATTCTCAGTGTTGTGATGGTATTGACGCTCGCGGTACAGTTCGCGCAATCCCGGAATCAGACCGTTTCGACGCCGGGCGATCACGGCAGCGCCGGAACGGTTAACGACCAGGTTCGGGAATCCGGTTCCGGTGCGGGGGACCGCAGCGATCTTCGTAACGATGAAACGTTCAGGTGGGGAATCGGAGTCCAGAGCGGAGTAAAATTCCACCGGCCGGAGGCGTTCAACGATTTTGTCACGGATGTCTGGAATTCGTTTTTCATTGAAAAAATGAAGACCCCAATCGATGAAAAAAACGTCGGACCGGGTCTCCTTCTGGCATTGAACGGCACGTTAGATATCGGATCTTTCTTTCATGCGGTTCCGTTCGCTCAGGGTATGTGGGCGGGAAAACGGTTCCAAATCCGCGGCGGTCTTGAGGAGAATCTTCACGTCAATGCCCTTACGGCAATGGGAGGTCTGAATTTATGGGTCAGATTCTTCAGAAGCCAGCGTTTTACCCCTCGCCTAGGAGCCGGAGGATTCGGAGCGTATACTATCGCGTATATAGATGCAGGTGATTCGAAGTCTCGGATTTCAGGACCTGGAGGGGGTATCAAAGGGCTTGCGGGAGCGGAATTGCGGATA
>CAZGVZ010000884.1:0-1641 GCA_964529145.1 uncultured Fibrobacteraceae bacterium
CGCGAATGGGGCGATCATATCGTGTTCCTGAGGAAGATCCAGCCCGGCGGCGCGGACCGGTCGTACGGCATCCAGGTCGCCCGGCTCGCCGGACTCCCTGCCGAAGTCGTCAAACGCGCGAAGCAAATTCTGTCGAACCTGGAAGCGAACGAACTCACGCCCGAACGCGAGCCGAGGCTGGCCGCCCCGGACCGCCCGGCGCTCAAAGTGGCCGAACCGACGCCGCAGTTGGAGCTTTTCTCGCCGAGGGAATCCCGCATTCTCGAGGCGATACGCAGTCTGGACGTGAACGGCCTCACGCCCGTGGAGGCTCTGAAGAAGCTGGATGAATTGAAACGGCTGTTGGAAGGATAGAAATCAGATGCGCACCCCGAGCCCTTCGCTGCGCGAAGGATAAACTCCATCGAGGGGTGCTTTTAAATTCCCGGCATTACTCGTGCCCACGAGGACCGTGGGCATGCCTATTTTTAGCGCTTCACGCCGATTGGATGTATACTATCGGGTATCAAGAGAGGAATTGATAGCCTGAGTCACCTCCTCTGGCTTGTGCACAATTTTATACCCCCAAACGCCGAATTGCCCATCCGCATTGACCGCATCCACCCATCGTTGGGCAGCCTGGGTTTTAATTTCCTCAAGCGGATCAAACCCTTTCGTCTCCAGAATCAGATGTCTTAACTTATTGTTTTTAAGACGAATAATGAAATCGGGCATATAATCATGCATTCGCCCGTCATGCAGGTACGGAACGGCAAACCCCAATCCGTTGTTTTTAACGAATGCTTCCACCGCATCATGACGGTCGATATAATAGGCGGCGGATTGTTCCCACAGCCGGGTGTCCGCCACGACGTAATTGACATGGCTTTTTATCACTTCGCGAACGTCTTTCGACGTCCAATAATCCACTTCAACGGTCGATCCGGGCCCTCGATTTGATTCATACGACGGTATTTCAGGGCATTCACCTGAAGCCGTATCCGGTCGGATGGCCTGTTCAATCATCTCAATCAACCAGCCATACCATGGTGAAAGGAATAAATCTTTCTTGTCTGCGGGCGGGATGGCTCGCACTTTTTCTTCGACATACCTGCCAATGATGGAGACCATTTGCGGGAAAAGAACATGCGGCGGGATGTTCGCGCTCCCCCTGCCCGAATAATTTTTCGTGAAGGTTTTAGCCATATCAAATACCAGTTCCTGTATACGACGCTTTTCCCGGAATTCACGCAATGTCAAATCGTCCAATTGACCCGGCCCGCTCAGGGACGGCCGACCCTGATTGTTGATGCTTAAACCTTTAATTTGAACCTCAGCCGGAATGATCCCGGGTTCGATGGACAGGACAGGCACATTGTCCCAATCCACGCGTATCCGGTTGTGGATGGCCTGGGTATATCCTTCGACTCTCGGGAAACGGATTTCATATCGTGATTTTTCGGGGATTGCGTGCACATGGCGACGGTCCACCGGCGGCGGCACGGGACCTTGCGGATCTGCTTTGAAAGGTATAACCTCGAACGGAACTCCGAGAATCTTGGCGGTTTCTTCTGGGAATTTTCCTTTTTCGTCATCGAAATCGTAATTGGTCCGGCGCAGTCCTCTGCCCACCACCTGTTCGCATAAAAGCTGCGACATGAA
>CAZGVZ010000885.1:0-1639 GCA_964529145.1 uncultured Fibrobacteraceae bacterium
TATCCACCATCGAAAACGAAGACATCCCGTTGTCGGGCCTGGTCTCGAGCAAGAGAATCGGACGGTTAATCCAGTCAAAATTCCGGCCGAGAATTTTCTCTCCGTTTTTATTTACGGTGAAAATGGTCGAACAGGCGGTTGCCGGTTCCCGGTTTGAGGTTTGTACAATCTTCAGGGTCTTCATGATATTCCAGATTGCGTCTGGAAATATCGTTCTTCTCACACTGTCGGAAATGTTGTCCGTGATACCGCTTTTGAGGTACTGGTCAAGGTTATAGTCACAGGTATAGCGCATGGTGTACAACGGATATTCGTCGATTTTTTCCAATGTGGATAAATCACGAAACCTGTTCCAGTATATGAGGGTACCTGACAGCACCAGGACAAATACAACGGCCAACGCAATTATCAGTATTCTTCTTGCCTTACTTCCGGGAAATTTCATGTGCGTATCCTTTTATAATGCCGGTAACTCCGAGTATAAATCCGTATTTTGTCCGGGGTCAACGAATTATTCTTTCTGCGGCCGCGAGGCAGTCCACGAGACGGTCGAGCTCTCCTTCGGTGTGGTTCCCGTAGCCGATTATCAGGGTGTCGTCGAAGGCGCGGTTCTCGCGGCAGTACTCGCCGACGGTTGGAATCTGTATGCCGTTCTTCCTGAGATCCTGTGTAATCATTCGCGTATTTGCGGCCGGGCCGTTCGCAGGTTTGATGACGAGGTGCATCCCGGTCGCGTTTCCCAGGATGTGCCAGACACCGGGCATGGCAGTTTCAAGCTTGCTGGTGAGGTGGGTGTTTTTTGTCCGGTATGCGCGATGCGAACGGGTGAGATGACGGGCAAGATGGCCCCGCTCAATGAAGAGGGCGAGCGCCTTTTGCTGGAGGCTTTCGTTCCAGAAATCCCAGCGGAGTTTCGCCATCTTGATCCGTATCCGCAGTCCCGGCGGCACGATCATGAAGCCAAGCCTGAGGGACGGACTGAGTATTTTGCTGAAGGTCCCCACGTAGATGACCTGGTCGGGGTCCATTACCTGCAGGGGCGCGACCGGTTTCCCGCCGTAGCGGAATTCGCTGTCAAAGTCGTCTTCGATAATCCAGCTGCCGGTTTCGCGGGCTTTCGTCAGGATTTGGACCCGTCTCGCCGCTGAGAGCGTACCGCCGAGCGGAAACTGGTGATTCGGTGTTACATAGAGATACTGCGCCCCGGTTGCCGGAATTTTTTCGGGGATGATGCCTTCTTCGTCGGCCGGAACCCAGGTCATGCGTGCTCCGCTTCCGGTGAATACCCGGCGGACAAAGGGTGCCTGGGGATCTTCCATGATCACTTTGCAGGGGTCGAAGAGGCTGGCGAGAATCGAAAAACATTGCGAGGCTCCCGCGGCGATGACGATATGTTCCGGATCTGTGGTTATGCCCTTTACTTCCCGGACATGGGCGGCGATCGCTTCCCGGAGCCGGAGGTTTCCCGCGGGCGGGCAATAGCCGAGTTCCCGGTCGGTCGCGTACTCCAGTGCGTCATGGTAACAGGAGAGCCAGGCCCGCCGCGGAAACAGAGAGAGGTCCGGCATGCCGGGCGCGAAGGAGAGGTCCGGTCCCGTCTCCTCAGTGCCAGCGGTTGGATCAGGAGATCGCGGGGAAC
>CAZGVZ010000886.1:0-1636 GCA_964529145.1 uncultured Fibrobacteraceae bacterium
AAGACCTGAGGGAACGGACCGGGTCCTCGATCGTTATGTCGGAATCGATCGGAAAAAGGCGCTCGGTCGTACAGAGCGCGGTAATCCCGATCGTCACACCTGGTTTCTCCACTATCACATACGGATCGGCGGGTCTCCTTTTTGTCCCACGAAAAAAACAGTTCGCGCTCACCAACGGCAAACCGGCATCGTGCGCGAGACGTGCCAGGCGCTTCGCCCCGTACTGCAGGTCGTCATCACCTATTCCCACCGCGTCGTACTTCATCATTCCCATGGCAAGGACCATCGCCTCCGTGCGCACCGAATCCGCGGCGCGGCCTTCGGAGTAATCGTCGTATATACCTCCGGCCGCGAATCCTCCCGCGTCGAGCAGTAACAGCGGACCCTGGTTCTCCAGAGTCCGCAGCAGCGATGCCCGTTTGGCGACTCCCCCTCCTGGTTCGTGCTCACAATCACACGCGTATATCATACCGTGAGACTCCGCTCCCGCAATTATGGAAAGCGCCGTCCGATCGGTTTTCAACCCCGTCGCGGACGCGAAAGCTCCAGAAATCAGGAACAAGAGAATCAAAGAAACGAAAATTCTCTTTCCGTACATTTTACGCCTTTTCCGATGGATGATACGATTCAGCCCGCGCTCGCGAGGTGTTTCATACTGCGCTGACGATGAAATAGCTTTTTTTCCCCTTCTGAAACAATAAATACCGGTTCTGCAGCAGCCTGCCGGGGCCGACCGACTCGGCGGGATCTACGCATTTCTCCTTGTTCAGCGAGAGACCGCCCTGCGCGATCATTCTCCGCGCCTCTCCTTTGGATGAGAACAGCGCGCTCTTTTCGGTGACCAGATCGATGAGCGGGATCCCGTTTTCGAGCTCGGTACGCAAGACCTGCGCCTGAGGAACGCCTTCGAAGAGCGAGAGAAAGTTTTGTTCCGTCATCCTGTGCAGCGCCCCGGTCGTTCCTTTGCCGAAAAGTATTTCCGAAGCTTCGACAGCGTTACTGTACTCCTCCCTGGAATGAACTCTGATGGTAAGGTCCTCGGCCAGAGCGCGCTGCAACACTCTTTCATGCGGCGCCATCGCGTGTTCCTGCTCCAGTGCTTCGATCCGCTCGCGGGACAATAGTGAAAAAATACGTAAAAAACGGCCCGCATCCTCGTCCGCGGCATTCAACCAATACTGATAGAATTTGTAAGGTGAGGTCTTGAGGGGATCGAGCCATACGCTCTCTCCCGAAGAGGTCTTTCCGAATTTCGTACCGTCGGACCTGGTGAGCAGAGGACAGGTAAGCGCGAAAGCTTCCTTTCCCGACTTCCGGCGGACCAGTTCGACCCCGGAGGTGATGTTCCCCCATTGATCGGAACCTCCCATCTGCAGCACGCATCCAACGTTTTCATGAAGCCAGTAAAAATCGTATGCCTGGAGAAGCTGATAACTGAATTCAGTGAAGGAGATGCCGCTCTCCCACCGGTTCTTGACCGATTCCTTGGCGACCATGTAATTGACCGTCAGATGTTTCCCGACTTCCCGCAGAAAATCGAGGAATCCCATTTTCCCGAACCAGTCATGGTTGTTTACGATCCGTGCGGCGTTAGGGCCGGAAAAATCGAGAAATCTGAGGAGCTGAGTCCTGATGC
>CAZGVZ010000887.1:0-1620 GCA_964529145.1 uncultured Fibrobacteraceae bacterium
ATAACTTTATGTCCGGCTTTGTTGAGCATATCTGCAGCAGCCATCCCTGCAGGGTACCCGAAAAATCAGGTCGATGTAACCGAGTATCCTTCCCCTGTCGCACTCGAGGTGAAACTCCGCTTCTGGCTTCGTGTCGCCGGCCCCCAATCCGGCGAGCCGGATTGGTCCGCATTCAGGCAGTTCATAGGGAAACCTCAATGCCGAGGTGACGATATCGAGAGCCGCATCGCGAATTCGTTCACGCTGTCCGGGCTCCTTTCCCGCGAAAAGACCATGGCAGGAAAGGGTTTCCGCCGCACCGCGCATAACCCTCTCGGGAGCCGGTCCGCCGGCGAGCGCCCAGCCCGGCGGTCCCCATTCCGAAAACGTCAGCTCGATGAGTTCGTGCAAGACGTTCCCCGTTTCCTTCCCGGGAGGAAGAATCGGGCCGTTCCCGGCTTCGGCGCGGAGAACGGCCGTATGTTCCGGTTCACGATTTTCCCTGCCCCGCAGGTCGGAAATATCAGTCGCATGGTGCGCGAGCGCGCTGTAGCTCGCCTGCACGCGCCGGCGCGTGTGAAGGGAGAGGCCGCTCAACGCGGTTTCCACCGCCGTGATCGCTTCGGAAATGTCCCGATGAACCGGAGAGACCAGAGGCAGGCTGCGGCCTTCCGCGTCCATTCCATTTTCGCGGGAGAGCGCTGTCCCCCCTCGGATCAGGTCCGGAGAGAATACGGCGAAACCACGTCTCTCCCCTGTCTCCCCCTCGTCCGCGAGCCGCTGCAGCATCGGTGTGAGGTCCTTGTCGGCCCCGTACCTCGGAAGACCGCAGGAACACCATGAACCGTCCTCCTGTTTCGGGAGCGCGTTGTGCATGGGAACGAAAAGAAAAGCTTTCGCCCGTGTCAAAGCGACGTAAAGCAGGCGGCGTCTCTCCCTGAGCTGCTGGTCGAGAGCGAGCGTCTCTCCGCGCGCCGCCGCGGCTGGGAGATTCGCGCCCGCGACCGGCATGATATGCAGCCCCATTCTCCGTTCACCGGCACGGCAGACCGGAGCCGTCCACCGGCGATAACCCCCTTTGAGCGAGGGCGTGCCGCCCGTCACGATGAAGCATACTGGAAATTCGAGCCCTTTGGAGGCATGCATTGTCATCACCTGCACGTTGCGCCGGTCGCTCTCCCTTCCGTGGAGATTCTCGTCCCTTTCAGGATTCTCTTTTCCCCGTTCCAGGTTCGACAGATGCGCGACAAGACCGTCGAGAGTTTCCCTCCTTCGCATGAGGAATTCGAGCGAGTGGTCCATGACCTGGCGGAGATCGCACATCCTCCTCTCTCCATCGGTCAATTTCACGAGCCTCCGCTGTACTCCGCTTTCGACCGCGATAGACCTGAACAGGCGCGGCCACGACCTTTTCGCGGCCAGATCGCTCCAAATGGCGAACAACCGGTTCTCTGTCGCTTCCGTACTCCGCCCCCGTTCAGTGCCGACTTCCCGCGGAGAAAGGTTGAAGAAAGTGGTGAGAAGGGCTTTGGACCGGGCTACGGCTCCTTCGTCCACCGCGGAGATCGCCATGATGACCGCGCGGAATTCCATCGCCATGGCCGAAGAAAAAACGCCCTCCTGATTGTACTTCGCCACGGG
>CAZGVZ010000888.1:0-1618 GCA_964529145.1 uncultured Fibrobacteraceae bacterium
ATGGATGGTGGCATGCGGGAGCGCATAGCGCTGACCTTTTGTTCCGGCTGCCAGGAGAACCGCTCCCATACTTGCGGCCATCCCGATGCAGATGGTCGACACATCCGGTTTGATGAACTGAATGGTATCGTAAATCGCCAATCCGGAGGAGACGATGCCGCCGGGAGAATTGATGTAAATGGTGATATCCTTCTCAGGGTCCTCGTATTCGAGAAAAATCAACTGGGCCATGACCAGATCTGCGGTGATATCGTCGATATCGGAACCAAGAAATATGATTCGTTCCTTGAGGAGCCGGGAGTAAATATCATACGATCGTTCCCCCCTGCCCGTCTGTTCAATTACATAGGGAATTACAGGCATAAGCGCCGTTCCTTTCTTGCACCTTTATCGGGCGGTTGTCACTTTCATTCTTCCAGCGTAAGGTATCCGGTGCGACATGCCGTTGATACACATTCGCTTTCCTTATAAGCGATCCGCTTCGCGGACAGCGTTTGAAGTATATCGCCTATGACGCGGTCTTGTTTCTACCGCGAGGCATCTCGATATCTAAACCGCCCGATCGAGGTTATAATTATATTGTTTCGGCAAGCACTTTCCAACCGAGGAGATGCCGTGACTGTCCGGGCGCGCGGCACCCGTAGTAAAAATAGTACCCGGGCGCGCGCCTTTACACTACTCTTTTTCCTCTGTGGGAGAATATTCCCCGATCAGGAAATCGAGCGTTTTTCGCTCCCGGATTTCGTCGCGGATACGCAAAGTGGTTCCGTTTTTCCGGAGTGCCTGTTTCAGGGTCTCGAATTCCTGGCTATACAATGCGGCGATTCGCGCGATTTCCCCATCGACTTCCTTCTGGGTGGGTTTTATGTGCTCCTTTTCGGCGATGGAGTCGATGATTCTTTGACGCTTGATGGACCTGATCGCCACCTCGCGATACTGCGCAGCAAGCTCTTCCCGGGGTGGAGCCGGATTCCCGGGCCTGTTGCGATGTACCGCCTCCTGGTACATGTAATCGATGAACTGTTCGATCCGCGCGGGAGGAACCTCGAATTCGTTTTCCCGGATCAGAGCTTCTATCGCCTTGTGGTGGGCTTCTTCTCTGGCGCGGTTTTTCTCCTCGTTCTCGAGATCGTTCCGGATCTTGTCCCGCAATGCATTCTCGTCCGTAAAATCACCTAGTTTCTTCAGGAATTCCGTGTCGACAGCCGGGAGCGTCTTCTCCTGCACCGCAAGCAGCTTTATGGTGAACTCGCCGGTTTTTCCCGCTATGTCACTTTCCGAATAATCCTTTGGAAATTTGACCGTAAGGTCGAACGTTTCTCCCGCAGAATGACCGACTATTCCCTTGTGGAACTCCTTCAACCCGTTGTCCGCTCCCACTTCCACGGGGTATGCGGGATTTTTGATATCTTTCCGCTCCTCACCGTTGAGGATCACCTTTTCATATTCAAGACGGATATAATCACCTTTTTTCACCGGTCTGTCGATGTCCTCGAAACGCGCGAAACGCTCCAGGAGATTCTGAAGGGCCGCATCGACATCGCCATCCTTGATTTTTTTCGGCGAGGGCTTGATCTTTAACTTTTGATAACCTTTGATTTCGATCTTCGGATCGACT
>CAZGVZ010000889.1:0-1616 GCA_964529145.1 uncultured Fibrobacteraceae bacterium
GTTATTTCATTTGTCACTATCGTTCTTTAAACGCAAGGAGTCCAGTGCAGGGCACGGTTCACCGCCCCGGATATCGATCTTTCTCCCGAACATATCGATCAAATGCAGATGGGCTATATCTTCGAGGAACTGATACGGATCGGGGCGGAACAATCCAACGAAGAGGCCGGGGAGCACTTTACGCCTCGCGAAGTGATCAAACTCATGGTGGATCTGTTGCTCTCTCCCGAACAGGATTTAGGAAAAAGCCATGTGGTAAAAACTATTTACGATCCCGCGTGCGGCACCGGCGGCATGCTCTCGGTTGCCGAGCGGTATATCTGCGAACACAATGTGGATGCAAAACCCATTCTCTACGGCCAGGACTGGAATGATGAAGCGTGGGCGGTCTGCCGTTCCGATATGCTCATTAAAGGTGAAGAAGCCGATAACATTAAGTCGGGAGACACTTTTACGCATGACGGTTTTCCCAAAGATAAATTCGATTACATGCTGGCGAATCCGCCCTTTGGCGTTGAGTGGAAACAGCAGGTCCGGATAGTCGAGGATGAAAAGAACACGCTTGGCTTTGACGGGCGGTTTGGGGCCGGTTTACCGCGCATCAACGACGGGTCCCTTCTTTTTCTCCAGCACATGATTTCCAAAATGCGGCAGCCCAAGGACGGCGGCAGCAGAATCGGCATTGTCTTTAACGGCTCGCCGCTTTTTACCGGCGATGCCGGAAGCGGAGAGTCGGAAATACGGCGCTGGATAATAGAAAACGACTGGCTCGAAGCCATTGTCGCGCTTCCCGACCAGCTTTTCTATAATACCGGCATTTCAACCTACGTATGGGTCCTCACCAACCGTAAAGAAAAACAGCGCAAGGGAAAAATACAGCTCATTGACGCCCGGAAGTTTTTCATTAAAATGAAAAAGAGCCTCGGTAATAAGCGCAACCAGATCGGTGACGGCGAAGAAGGCCGGATTAATCAGATCGACGAAATCACGAAGATCTACGGAAATTTCAAGAATGACGAAACCCGGAAAATTGAAATCGACGGCGTGAAAAAACCGGTTGTTGTTTCAAAGATATTCGACAATGCCGATTTCGGGTACAACAAAATTCTGGTTGAAAGGCCGCTTCGATTAAATTTTGTTGCCGATGACGTCCGGACTTCTCGAATTGAAAATCAGAAAGGATTTATTTCCCTTGCCGCAAGCGACAAGAAGAATGAGTCCGTGCGACAGCAGGAAATTGCGGAAGGAAAGAAGCGGCAGGAGGAAATAAGGAAGCTTCTACAGGAACTGAAAAAGAAAACCGGAGAAAAGGTCCTCAAGGACCGGTTGGAATTTCTGAAAGAGCTCAGGGAGCTCGACCGGAAATTGGATGTCCGCCTGGATAAGCCGGAACTGAAAACGATCCTCGAAGCGCTGGGCGAAAAAGATGAAACCGCGGAAATATGCCGCGATGCAAAGGGAAATCCCGAAGCGGATTCGGATTTGCGGGACACGGAAAATGTTCCTTTGAAGGAAAACATTGAACAGTATTTCAAACGCGAAGTTTTGCCCCATGTGTCGGATGCGTGGATCGACCATGGCAAGACCAAAGTCGGGTATGAGATACCCCTGAACCG
>CAZGVZ010000890.1:0-1614 GCA_964529145.1 uncultured Fibrobacteraceae bacterium
AGGGTCGCAGCCTCGGTTCCGTTCTCCCGGAACACGACGGAAATGGTCATTCGGGGAAACAGGGGTAGGCTTCCTGCAGGATGCTACATGGTCGCGATTGTCGAAAACAACGAGGTGGTACAGTCGGAACTGATTTCAGTAGCGGGCGATTAGTGCAAGGAGCCGGATCGCGGAGAAGCGACAGATTGGTGTAACCTTAATCGGACGATTAAGGTTTAACATGAATCGTTCTCCGCGGCAGGGGTCCATGATCCCTGAGTTCACATTAGGTGCTGGCTCTCAGGATATTCCGTTTTTCCCGAGGAGCTCCCGTGCGTGCTCGAGGGCGATCTTCGTATCCCCTCCGAGCATGCGCGCGATCTCCGAAACCCGCCCGGAGCCAGAGAGCGGTTTCATGCAGGTCACGGTGCGGTCGCCGGACTGTTCCTTGAAGACCTTTACATGGTGATCGGCAAGCGAGGCGATCTGGTGGAGATGGGAGATGCAGAGCACCTGGTGGGAGCGGCTGAGTTCCCTGAGCGCCTCGCCGACCGTTCCGGCGACGGTTCCCCCGATTCCTGTATCGATCTCGTCGAAGATGAGGATCGGTACTCCGTCTCCATGGGCGAGCACGGTTTTCACCGCGAGCATCAGTCGTGAGATCTCGCCGCCGGAGGCGCTCTTCGAGAGCGGAAGTTCCGGCTCACCCGGGTTGGTGCGGACGAAGAAACGCGCCTCTTCGTATCCTTGCGGCGCCGGGCTCTCCTGTGGTTCGAATACGGTTTTCCACATCCCTCCGCTGAATCCGAGCCGTTCCATCATACCGGTGATCGAGCGGTCGAATCTCCCCGTCGCTGTGAAGCGCGCTTCGGTGAGCCGTTCTCCAGCCGTGATGCAACCGTTCAGCGCGGCATCCCTCTTTTTCAGTAACTCTCCGCGATCCGCATCCGAGTTTTCGAGTGCGGAAAGACTCTGCCGCACGCTGCGCTCTTTTTCGATCAGTCCGTCGACCGTGACCCCGTACTTCTTCTTTAGGCGCTGGATTCTGGCGAGCCGGGCGTTTATCGTCTCGATCCGGGCGGGGTTCGCCTGTTCACCGACCGTACTCAGGTACGCTCCGCAGAAGGTCTCCAGTTCGGAAAAGACGCGGGCGGCATTCGAGACATCATCGATCCACGGGGCTGCGGAATCGTCATATTTATTAAGCTGTTCGAGACGGCGGATTACCGCTCCGGCCTGCTGCTGGAGGGAAAGCCCCGCGGAAGGGGTGAAGAGTTCCATGATGCCCTGTACCGCCGAAATGCGTTCGGCCGAGGAGGAGAGCAGGCGGAGTTCCTCCTCGAGCTTCTCTTCCTCTCCGCTTCTGAGCCGGGCCTGCTCGAGTTCCTTCAGCTGGAACTCGAGCACCTCGCGTTTTTCCTTCAGCGCAAAAGCGTGTTCCTCATGATCGGCAAGGGCCCGACGGGCGGAACATAGGGCGGCGTAGGCTTCGTCGTATTCCCCGCGTATCGCTGCGACACTGTCGAGCCGGTCGATGATCGAGCAGTGAGTCGATTCATTGAGCAGAGACTGGTGCTCATGCTGACCGTGCAGATCGACAAGGCATTCGCCGATTCGATGAAGCGCAGCCAGGGA
>CAZGVZ010000891.1:0-1612 GCA_964529145.1 uncultured Fibrobacteraceae bacterium
AAGGTTTTTTCATAGGACACTCTGCGCTCCTTCCTGTCGCCGAGTACAGCAATGAGAACGTCCGGCTGGAACCGGGGGATAAGTTATTGTTCTATACGGATGGCCTGACCGAAGGATACAACGACGACGGCATTCTCTACGGCGGCAGTCGTCTCAAGGAAATTTTTGCACAGTGCGGAGAAGGGGATGTCGATTCGGTAATCGATTCGGTGGTAGGGAACCAGGCCGCCTTCCGGGGTTCCACTCCGTTACGGGACGATTTCACCGTGCTCTGCATTCAGATCGGGGATACCGACCGGTTGATAATTGAGAGTGGGTTTTCACGCGACCAGGAGCCTTCCATTCTTGTCGCGAGCGGATTTCAGGAGATCGATTCCGTCAGTTCCGTCATTCTGCGCGAAATGGACCTTCACGGATTCAACGACAAAAGCATCAAACAGTTCAAGATATGCATTTTCGAGATGATGACCAACGCCATCGTCCACGGTAACAGGGAGGATCCGGATAAGAAAGTGCTGGTGTTCTATAAGGTGACCGAAAAAGAGGCGGCGATAAGCGTTATCGACGAGGGATGCGGATTCGACCATACCGCGGTACCCGATCCGCTTCTTCCTGAACACCGGACTCGCGATCACGGCAGGGGACTATTTCTTATAAAACATTACCTGGACGAGATTTCGTTCAATCGAACGGGGAACAGAATTTACGGAAGAAAACTGCAGGGGGGAACGTAGTGGAGATTTGCAGCGGATGCCGCGACGGATTCTACTGCATTGCGCTCGCAGGTCAGTTCTGGCGACGTGACGATGTGGAGGCTCTTGAAGCGTGTGCGGCAATCGGCCTGAATGAGTATCATCCGTGGATCGTCCTCGATCTGGAGCGTCTTACATTCATAAGCAGCCTGGCGCTGGGATCCATGGTGAAACTGCACTCGCGATGCAGCGAAGAGGGCGGGAAAATCATCCTCTTCAGGCCACGATCGAACGTTCGGGAGGTGATCGAAATCGCGGACCTGCCGCAGTTCATCGCGATCGCTTCCACCGACGACGAACTGCGCAACCTGATGGCGGAACGGGAAAACGGTCGTAAGTGACAGACCTTTGGGTCAAATGAAGCCGGATTTCCCTCTTCCGGTTTCTCTTTACAAAGTATGGGGTGCCCTTACCCGGATGCGAGGAATTGAAGAATCGCGGTGTATCCCTGATTTCAGTCAGGGTCAAAAAGCGTCCAGGACAAATGTAACAGGAAGGAAACACCTTTGTGGCCCGGACTTCAGTTCAGGCTTTCCTGATCCTGACAGCATAATGAAAACGAGAAAGGAATTCCGGCACTGAAGCGCCAGCACACACAGCTGCAAGCCTTCACGCGATCCTGATTTCATTTCCGGTAAAGCGTACCGTTTTCGGGCCGGTCAGTTCCTCTCTTAGGAGGTAATGACGATCTCCGAACTTGAGCAGCGTTCCCGGAAACGCTGCGTGTTCGATCCTGATGAACGCTTCATCGAGCGAATATATTTTTTCATCGACTATCGTTTTCCTGTCTTCGAGAACTTCGAGCTTCTTTTTTGCATCCCTGAGTGAAGCGGTGAGGTTATCGAGCTTGTTCCGTTCGA
>CAZGVZ010000892.1:0-1596 GCA_964529145.1 uncultured Fibrobacteraceae bacterium
CTTCTGCACCCTGGGGATAACCGTCTCTCTGTTTTCCGATCGCGAATTCGGCGGCGGCATATACGGATCCTTCGAGACGGGACCTCACCTGCGATGCTCACTGACGGTCGCCCGCACCTGCTTCAGGAAAGAAAGAGCCTACGTTTTCATGCAGAACGACACAGTGGTCTCGTACCGGCCGTTCGGCGGAAACCGCAACCTTCTCTTCGCGACCGGATCATGGACTGACACGGTAGGAGTTCCGTTTCGTTTTTCGGGATGGTTGTACCATTGCGACAGACCGGTACGGGAGTCGGTACATTTCGGGAAAGATTCGGTGACCATATATCAGGTGGCGGGCGGTGAAGGGATACGCTCGTACGGAGGCCTCAACGCACGAGTCGAAATTTTATGGAAAAGGATCTCCTTCACGATCCGGCCCGGCATAACGTTTCCTTTCGGAGGCCTGGAACATACCGGGTTTTTCATCGGAAAAAATGCCGAAGCGCAGTTGTCCTGCCAATCCGCTTCTCTCGATGCGGTACTCGCCTCCCTCAGGTTTGTGTACAATGACCGTCCATTTCTCACCTATGTCATTTCCGAAGGTGAAAACAGTGCGGATCATCAAATATTCACGGCCCCTGAAAACATTTCGGCCTACCTTTTCTGCAGGGTGCCGTTTATCGTACCGCCCCTCCGCTCGTTCCTCACCGAAGCAGCCTTTCTCGTGTCCGCTGGTCCGGTGCGCCTGAACGGAAAACAACGGTATCCTTTCCACCCCCGGGGAAACAGCTTCGGCCCTGAGATCTATACCGGGTTCGAGGGAGCGATAAGGTAGGGACGCACCGGGCAATGGGCTCCATCGCACCTATGAACGGTTGATGAGTTTAAAAAAGGTACTGTCTTCACCGCTCGCCTTTTTCTCCTGATAAAGGAAAGAGAGCTTGTTTTCCTCGAACTTCTCGAACCAGTCTTCCCATGATATCGGTTCGAGTTTCGATTCGTCCGCTCCCCCCGGGAAATCTATTCGTAACAATCCAGGGTCACCCTTTCCACCGGTACCTCTCACACGCACCGGCCTGCCTCCGTGCCTTTCGACCCAGTTTCTGATCTCGTCATGATCTACCGTTGAATGGGAGACGGTTTTCGCATGAGATTCCGGCGCAGTGCCGCCGCCTGCCTTCGACCGGGTTTTTGTATGTGTCGTCATGAATCGACTCCTTGCTGATTTTCAGGAAAAAAACCCATTTCCGGACAGATCCTTCGGATTCAACTTCCGGTCAAATTTGACGTATGTAGGATGTACCAATCCGAAATCCATACCGGAAAGAACTCCGCGGATGTCCTGCAGGTGAAGTAATGCAATCGGAATGCCACCCGAATTCCTAACGGGGTCAGGCATTCAGAAGACGCAGTCGGAAGTCGGCATTCCTGATTTAGCAGGCAGGAATCTCCGACCAGCGCTGAAGCGACGCATTCCAGCCCGGGCTAATATGTCTTGCGCTTTCAGCGCACCAAGGCCGATCGGATTCATTTTAAGGGGATTCCCGACTCCTCCCGGCCACGGCAGTGGCCGGGATCTCTTCTTCCGGCCCGCATCACGAATTTTCGCGAAGG
>CAZGVZ010000893.1:0-1596 GCA_964529145.1 uncultured Fibrobacteraceae bacterium
CACACATCTTTCCGCTATGGGAAAGGAGCACGCGCGGATCTTCACCGGCATACTTGCCGGACTGACCGAAGAGGAGCGCAGGGTCGAACGGCTCGACCCCGGCGGAGAGATGCTCTATTACCTGGACGGGATGCAGGACATCCTCGCATGGGAAGGAGCGCTCGAACGCACTATCGACGATCGGCTCTCCCGTGATGAAATCAGCACCCTCCGCGCCGCGCGTGACGCGGAAAAGGAAACCGTGATCTTCTACAATTACGCCCTCGACTTCATCTCAAAGGAGAGTGGACGCGTTGCCGTGAGCCGGATCATCGAAGAGGAACTTCGCCATGTCAGCATACTCCAGAAGGAACTTGTCAAACACGAAAGGGAAAACGGAAGCCGTCGATGAGCCCGTCTTCCGCTGATCCCCCGGTTGAGGCATGCGCAAGGTACGGAAACGATCCCTCGCGCCTGATTGACATCCTGCATACGATACACGAAACCGAGGGATTTCTGTCCGAGGTAACCATCAGCCGCCTCGCGGAGCTCCTGGGCATTCCTTATGTCAAAGTAGCCGACACCGCATCCTTCTACTCGTTCTACTCGACCGAACGCCGGGGTTCGATCGTGATACGGTTAAGCGACGATGTGGCCGATGCATTGTCCGGCAGCGGTGACGTGCTGAAGCGTCTGCAGCAAATTCTGGGCATCTCCGTGGGACATACCAGCGACGACGGTCTCTTTACGCTCGAACGGATTCAAGGTATCGGGATGTCCGACCAGGCCCCTGCGGCCCTTTTCAACACTACCGTAGTGACACGGCTTTCACCGGACCGTCTCCCTGACATGATCGGGGAACTGCGAAGGAGCCGTGATCCCGGGCGTCTGGTCACTCGTTTCGGGGACGGCAACAACGGGCATGATCTCGTAAGATCGATGGTATGCAACAATATCCGTCGCTCCCATGGGGTAGTGCTGACCGATGAGGTGCCCGGCAGTGCGTTACGTAAAGCGGTCACCGGAAAACCCGGCGAGGTGATCGAAATCGTCAAGGCTGCACGGCTGCGCGGGCGGGGAGGGGCCGGATTTCCAACCGGGCTTAAATGGGAATTCACCGGGCGCGCGGAGAGCCCGCGTCGCGCGGTGGTATGCAACGGCGACGAGGGTGAGCCGGGAACTTTCAAAGACAGGGTTCTTCTGACCCAGTACCCGCGGGCGGTTTTCGAAGGTATGGCGATCGCCGCCTATGCTGTGGGGGCAGATGAAGGAATTCTCTACCTTCGTGCGGAATACGCCTACCTTCAACGCTTTTTAGAGGCTGTTCTGGACGAGTTGAGAGCCGGTGGAGTGCTCGGAGCCGATTGCGCCGGCAAGGCCGGCTTCGGGTTCGACATCAGGATCCAGAGGGGGGCGGGGGCATACATCTGCGGCGAGGAAACCTCCCTGCTCAATTCATGCGAAGGTCTGAGAGGCGATCCACGTACCCGTCCCCCGTTTCCGACGAGCCACGGTCTTCTCGGACTTCCTACCGTCATCAACAACGTCGAGACCTTCCGCTGTGTCACAGCAATCCTTCTCCATGGCGCTCAATGGTTCACCTCCTTCGGCAACAGC
>CAZGVZ010000894.1:0-763 GCA_964529145.1 uncultured Fibrobacteraceae bacterium
CATGGAAAAGCGTTATACGGTCGGCATAGCGGGGCACGCGGGCCATGGAAAGACATCTCTGGTGAAGGTGCTCTCCGGCGTCGATACGGACCGATTGAAGACTGAAAAGCAACGCGGTCTTTCGATCGAGTTCGGCGTTGCCCCGCTGGTATTGCCGTCCGGCAGGCAGATCAGTTTGATCGACGTGCCCGGCCACCGTGAATTTACGAAGAACACCCTCCGCGGTCTCAGTGCCGTCGATGCCGCCATCCTGGTCGTGTCGGCCGCCGCCGGTGTCATGCCTCAGACACGGGAGCATTTCGACATTCTGAGGTATTTCGGCGTGAGAACCGGCCTTGCCGTCTTGTCCAAGGCGGATGCCGTCGATGGTGAAACCCTTGCAATGGCTGCCTTGGAGCTTCAGGATCTTGTCAAAGGGTCGCTGTTCGACAAGGGACCGATCATGCCGTTTTCCAGCCTCGACAAACGGGGATCGGATGATATCCTGGCATATCTGGACTCGTTGGATTTCTCGGAAACTCACCGCGAGAGATCGGCAAAACCCTTCAGAATGTTTATCGATCAGATTCGTATCTTCCAAGGCCTGGGGACGGTGGTGAGCGGAACGGTCCTGTCCGGCACCGTCCGCCGCGGCGACAGGCTTGTAATCCTCCCTGCCGGCCGCGATGTGCGTGTTCGCACCCTGGAATTCCATCACCGTGATGTGGAAGAAGCGTCCTCCGGCTCCAGGGTTGGCATCAACCTGAAAGGAATAGGCGCAGAG
>CAZGVZ010000894.1:773-1593 GCA_964529145.1 uncultured Fibrobacteraceae bacterium
CAGAGGAGATCACCCGCGGGATGGTCCTGGCTGCGCCCGGATCCCTTTGTGCAACGGAGTTTCTGAATACCGAACTTGAGCTTCGCTCCCTGCCGGGTCATTACCTCATCACCGGTGAGACAGTGCATGTGCATATCGGCAGTGCTGTCGTGAGGGCGTCCGTCGCGATCATGGGCCGTGGCAGGATAGAGCCCGGCGAGCGTGGCTTGGCGCAGTTCCGCTTGGCCGAACCGGTCGGCGTCGCACCTCGCGATCGGCTCATCGTTACGCCCATGAAAAACCCTTCCATTCTGGGAGGGGGAAAGGTGCTCGAGACGACTCGGATCAAATTCCGGCAAGCGCAAGCCGAAACGATGGTTCCGTATCTGACGGCAGTCAGATCGGGCGATCCCCGGCGGATTCTGCACGCTGCGGTAACGGCCTATCCCACAAAAGCGTTCAGCGCATCCGCGCTGGGCCGCTCAACGGGCCTGGAATCGGAAGTCTTTGAAACGGCATTCCAGGAGCAGGTGTCGTCAGGTTATCTTATCCCGGTCGGTGCACAGACATATATGACGGCGCAAGCAGTTGTCGATGCGAAGGGCGAGATCGTGGCGGCCATCAAAAAGGCCCTCGTCGAAAACGCACGGCAGGATCAGTTCGGCAAGGCATTCATCGCCGATTCCCTCCCGTTGCGCCTGGATCCACCTGTCCTCGAATTCCTGCTGCAGGAGCTTATCCGCGATGATGTTCTCACGTCCGCGGATGGCGGGTATGCCTTGTCGGACCCACAGGGGAAACCGGGGGTACTGCGCGATCCCATATCGGCGCAAGTCCTGTC
>CAZGVZ010000895.1:0-1197 GCA_964529145.1 uncultured Fibrobacteraceae bacterium
TACACAGATGATTAACGAGGCACGGGCCAGGGATACGGCCCTGAAGGTATACGGTGCGACCATCACGCCTTTCAATGGACACAGTTATTATTCACCCGATCATGAGTCGAAACGCGGCGAGATCAACGAATGGATCCGGACCACCGATCTGTTCGATGGATTCATGGATTTCGATCAGGCGATACGGAATCCGAGCGATGCTTCAAAAATACAGCAATCATTACAGAGCGACTGGCTGCATCCGAATGCAGCGGGGCACAAGGCAATGGGAGAGTCCATCGACCTCGAATTGTTCACGCCTCCGCCCCCGGTACGGGCAATCGAGGCAGAAAACACCCGGGTTCGCACAGAGTGCTGTCTGTCGCCAGAATTCGTGAATCAAAACACGGCGATAGCGTTCGAACTCCCTGAGAGGTCGTTCGTGTCGCTCAAGGTCTATTCGATTCTCGGAGAAGAGATCGCCGAAATCGCGGACGGGCATTTCGCTTCAGGCAGGCATACGATATCGATCGGGCGCGCGACCCTCGCGAAAGGGATGTATCTCTGTTCGCTGAGGGCGGGAAAACGTTCCGTGAGCCGGAAGATGGTCTTCCGCGGGTACTGACATCAGTATCGGTCGATTCTGTCCATCATCTTTTGTGAACAATATCTTCTTCCGTACCCGGGAGAGTGATCTGGCACTCGACGCATTACCCGGGGCGGCTTCCCCCGGGTAATGCGTCTTCCGTTCCCTTAACCGGCGTGTTCTCATTTTTTCGCACTGACGATCCGCCATATCCGGTCATACCTGTCCAACCGTACTCTGCAGAGATTGACACCGACGGCACCGGTCCGCCGGAATTCCGCGGTATAACGGCCGCTCCCGCTCCGCGCGGCGACCACGCGGCCCGCAAGTCGTCCATCCAGGGAGAACAGTGATACCGTAGCAGGGCCTGTAGTCTCTTCGGGTGCGGTTACTGTAACGACGATCGACCTGTCGCCGAGGTGCGCCGTTGCGCCGAACGTCCGCCGGTTAGTTGACGGAGTGAGAAAGGCCGGCGGCAGCGGTTCCTCGTGGACGAGGGTTGGATCAGCCTGCGACTTCGGTCCCTCGTTTCCGGTTCGATCGACCGCGGAAACCTCGTAGGTGTAGGAGGTGTTCGAATTCGCGGTGCGGTCCACATACATGAGATCCGGTATCATGCAGAGTAACTTTTC
>CAZGVZ010000895.1:1207-1592 GCA_964529145.1 uncultured Fibrobacteraceae bacterium
GGGCTGCCAGCGAAGCAGGATATGATTCACCGGAGATTTTCGCGTGATCATCTGGACATTTTGCACATTGCCCGGCGCCCGGTCATCGGTACCGATATATTCAACGCCTGTGGGATTGTGCGGCACCATATCTATGGGAGGCCATGCGACCTCGCCCCTGCGCTGCGCCTCGAGCGATGCCGGATCGTCGGTCTCCCAGCAGAGCCGGTTCGAATTCATCTCGAGCCAGAGCGTGAGACGGCGAAGCTCGTCTTTGGTCAAACTGTCCACGACCCCCTCCATGGCCTTTTTCGTGGTCAACGCGTTCCATATTCCGGAGGCGTAGGCACCGAACCTGCCCGGAGTGGTACGTGAGCCGCCTGTGCCTTTCCAGTTGAATCCCTCC
>CAZGVZ010000896.1:0-1592 GCA_964529145.1 uncultured Fibrobacteraceae bacterium
GCGTAAAGGGGTCGTCCGATTAAGGTTATACTCGACCGGTCAAAGCACCGGTCTCGGACAGAAAAAATTCCTGTACGCACCCATCGCGAAAATTCATGATGCGGGCCGGAAGAAGATCCCTGCCACTGCCGTGGCCGGGAGGAGTTTGGAAGAGGGAAAACCATGAATATGGTAATGGTGCGGGAGCACCTGATTTGAATCGGGTGGAGCGCCACCCGAACCCCGGACACGCCTCTACCGTTTTACGGAATGCGCAACCATGGTGGTTTTTTATTTAAAGGGGTTGAGGAATTACTTCATAGCCCGAAGGGCTTAACGTCAACCAGCACAAGGTTTCCTACCTTGTGTGGGTAGATAGTCGAATTAATCCTGCCATTCCCTGAAAGGGATATGTCCTCTGGCCTCTGGCTCCTCCGGCGAAGCCGGCTTAGGAACACAGACATAATATACAAGGGCAAATATAGTACAATATACCCTCAACCCGGGATAGGAAATCCCGGGTTGGTATGTTTCGCGCCTTCAACGCTTGTCGGATGCTCCTGCCCCCCCCCCCATTCATTCCTCCGGGCTCTTGTTCTCCGTTCCGTCAAACAGTTCGTTCCACCGGCGCTGCAGCATGAACAGAGCCCAAACGATGGGGATCATCAGAACGACATTGATCAGGTTGTTGACGCTGATGTACTGTTTGAGGTCGATTTTTTCCAGGTAGGGATATTGCAGCCATGTCATGTAGGTCAGTTCGAAAATCACGAACAGATAGACGTAATATTCCCAGAATTTGCGCGATAGCAGTTTCAACCTGAAAGCGTATGATGCCATTCCGCCAAGCGCTATGATCATCACTCCCGTGTCGATCCATTCCCAAACCCCATACTGTGCGATAATTTCGGGATTGAAGGCTAGAAAACCATAGAGGAGTATGTAAAAAATCACATATATCCTGAAAATCATGCGGCTCCCGGCGGCAGGTAGTTCGGTGAACGGTTTCTAATGGATCAATACTGACCCACGGTGCTGTTCAGGGAAAATAGCTTACGCCCGGCGACCGGTACAGCGGACATTATTCGACGGCGATCTCTCCGACGGTCGTTTGTTTTCCTGAACGGACCGTGACGGTTTCCACGCCCCTTATATCGATTCGTTTCGATCCGTCTTCGCCCAGCAGAGCCGTGCGGAGCACGTATGTCCCAGGAGGAATCCCTTCGAACGAGAACTCTCCTGGTCCGGACAGCACCCGGTGATAGCACATTCCGGCAAGATAGAGCAGAACGCGGCCGCTTGCCCCGGCGCGCACCGAGCCGGCGATCGATCCGCTCCCGGTGAGCTGGAGGAACCGTGTGGAATCGCCACTTCCGCCCGATTCCCCGATTACGATCTCCCTTACGGTTCCGGCGCGGCCATGCACTTCGTCAAGCACCACGAGATTGTAGGTTCCGGGCCGTACGGTGATGCTGAAACTCCCTGCGTCGTCGGCGGAGGTGCCTAGACCGATGCCTGAATCGATGAAAGGAACATAGCCCGTATCGAAGAGAAAGGTTCGGGCGTAGGGGGGAACGGTTCCTTCGATTGAGCCTGCTCCGGCCACCGTTATG
>CAZGVZ010000897.1:0-1583 GCA_964529145.1 uncultured Fibrobacteraceae bacterium
GACCACGGGAAGAATCCACTCTCTTATCTTTTTGATTCTTCCCGTGGTCTCCTTGCGGAATACAATTGCGGTGCCGTCGTGGGTGGGCAGCAGATTTATAAGATTCCTGCGGCGCAGATCCATGAGATGTTTTTCCATCCGGTCGACATCGTCCTCCGAAAGATCCCCGACCAATTCCTTTTTCAGGAGCGATGTTCCTTCTTCAGTTTCCCGGCCGCTTTTCTGGGCGATATAGACGATATTGCTGAGGAGGTCGATCGATTCTTTCGGGATGGAAAGTTCCTTGAACGTACGCTTCTGATCCCTTAGCAGCAGATACTCTTCGTAAAGCTGAAGAACTTCGATGTCGGGAATGACGATAAAAGACTTTTCATCCTTTTCGATCCGGCGTACGATGGAGCGTTGTTCGAGTCCTTTTACCAGTTGCAGTACCTCGGTCCTTCTGAGGCGGCAGATGAAATGAGCCTCCATGGACACCATATCGAGCGAGAGTGCGGGAATGGATTCGACCGTCTGCCGGTACACCGGATACAAAAGACCGAGCAGAATGGAAAACCCGCGATCCCTGTTGCGCACTATCGACTGGTCGATTCTCCTGTTCGCATCGCGCAAACGGGAGACGACGATTTTCACAATGCTCTGCAGCCAGATCGGGATCGACTCGATCGCAGTCTGGAACTGTGGAAATCCGATTACAATGGCATTCACCTCTTCGAGCGCGACGACTGTCGCGGACCTCGGAAGATTATCCAGAAGAGACATTTCCCCGACTATACCACCCGGCCCGATCTGAGCCAGTTCAATTCTTCCCTCGGGACTGTCCCTGAAAACGCCGACCCTGCCTTCCTGAATGATGAAAAGCTCCCGGGCGGTCGATCCTTCCAAAAAAAGGGTATCACCGGATTTGAATTTTCGGGTCTGTTGTGAAACGGGCCGTTTTCCGGTTTTCAATTCGCTGCGTTGAGGTTGTATCATACATGCCTGTAATACAGGGTGGTGGTACGCGGGGCGCCGGCTACGTTATAATAAATGTCCCGAATAAGCGAGCTTGAAGCGTTCGATCCGCCGGGCACCTGTGATATGCGGTTCCCGCGACCTGAAATTTGCCCATTTCCTCTCCCATGCTATGGCACGGAGATGTTTTGAAATGTTGGTCTTTCAGCGTCCAATCCCTCACAGAAGCGACTCCGGGAGTCCGGCCGCACCAAAACAAACAGGAGAAGTGCTCTCTTCTCCTGTATAATACTATATGTTTTCGCTTTCAACAATCATTACCGGACCGTATCGTGCTAAGCACGGAAAGGAAGGAGTCCGGTGACTGCAGCACCGTGCGCAATCCCTGGAAATGTTGGTTTCCGGTGTCGCATGCGCCGGTTGGCAATGAGCTTCCTTCTTTTACGGAAGGGACATCGCTAACCGTCTCCGGACGAATCGTCCGGATTCAAGTCACACTACTTTTTTTCCTTGATTCGGGTGGATTTTCCCGTGCGGCTTCGGAGGTAATAGAGTTTCGCCCGCCGGACGCTTCCCCGCTTCACCACTTTCACTTCGGAGATGAGGGGCGAATAAACGGGAAAGATTCT
>CAZGVZ010000898.1:0-1575 GCA_964529145.1 uncultured Fibrobacteraceae bacterium
GGGGGACCATGAGCCTCGAGTTCATTTTTTCCTCGCCGAAAAATGGCATGACCGAAGGCGGCATCTTTCCGGCCATCATCGGTACTTTCATGCTGGTGTTCATCATGTCGGTCATCGGGGTTCCGGTCGGAACCGTCACCGCGGTCTACCTCTCCGAATATGTCAGGAAGAGTTCGCCGATCGCGAAGACCATACGTTTCGCGGTCAACACGCTCGCCGGGATACCCTCGATCGTTTTCGGCCTTTTCGGACTCGGTTTTTTCATTCAGTTCGTGGGTCGCAACATGGACCGGGCCTTCTCACCCTCCGGGGAACTGGTATGGGGACAGCCGTGCCTGTTGTGGGCGGGGCTCACGATGGCTCTTCTGACACTGCCCATCGTGATCGTGGTGGTGGAGGAGACGATCGCCGCGGTGCCACATGAACTGAGGGAGGCGAGCCTTGCCCTCGGCGCGACAAGATGGGAGACCATCACCAGAATCGTACTCCCCAATTCGATCACCGGCATACTGACCGGGGCAATTCTGGCCGTAAGCCGAGGAGCGGGTGAAGTGGCGCCCATCCTGTTCACTGGCGTCGCCTATTTTCTCCCGTACATTCCTTCGAAACTCTCAGACCAGTTCATGCAGCTGGGATACCATGTCTACGTAATGGCGACGCAGTCGACCAACGTCGAGGCTACGCTCGGAATTCAGTACGCGACGACGCTCGTCCTGCTGCTTCTGACGTTTTTCCTGAATCTATCGGCCGTCCTTCTGCGGTATCAACTTCGGAAGCGAGTGCTGTCTTGAAACGCCACAAGGGGAAAAGGACATTGCATGAGTCATGAAAGGATTCTTGTCGTCGAGGACGACGAAGACATACTCGAACTTTTGAGATTCAACCTGGTCAGGGACGGTTTCCGCCCCGCTGGTGTGACCAGGGGGGAAGATGCGCTCAAAAGGCTAGAAACCGATCCCTTCGATCTAATCCTTCTAGATTTGATGCTTCCGGGAATGGACGGTCTAGAGATTTGCAGGAGCATCAGGGGAAACGCGCAACTGCGGTCGATTCCGGTGATCGTCATTACCGCAAAAGGCGAGGAGAGCGACATCGTCGCGGGACTCGAACTCGGGGCCGACGATTATATCGTGAAACCGTTCAGTACCAAGGTGGTCATCGCCCGTATTAGATCGGTACTGAGGCGGCGCACGGCGGAGAAAATCGGGGCGCAGGAACCGGTGACCGTTGGGGATTTCGCCATTCACCCGGGGAGGCGAGAGGTAAGGGTGTCCGGAGAACCGGTGCCGCTGACGAATCTCGAATTCCTGGTGCTTCATTTCCTCGCCAAAAAACCGGGCTGGGTTTTCTCCCGTTACCAGATCGTCGAGGGAGTGCGCGGGGGAAATTATCCCGTTACCGACCGTTCGGTCGACGTGTGTATCGTCGGACTGCGCAGGAAGCTCGGCATCGCGGGCGACCGGATCGAGACGGTCAGGGGCGCTGGGTACAGGTTCAAAGAGGAGTGAAATGGGGCCGAAAACTCTTTTCATGAGGATTTACTTCGCGTTTATCCTGGTCACCTCGGTGCCGTCA
>CAZGVZ010000899.1:0-1573 GCA_964529145.1 uncultured Fibrobacteraceae bacterium
GAGGTCGCCGCCGGGTTCCTCGAAATTATTCATGGGCACCTCTGCATCCTTTACTTTCGGGCCCTTTACAAAACTAAGTGATGGATGGCCCTTAAAATTCGTTTGAGAAACACTCGAATCCGGCAACCTTTCAGCCTGTCAAGGGATAATACCGCACCATTCAACTGTTCGTCCGGATCCGGTACAGTCAGGTAAAGAGTTCCGACACGGATCCGCCCGTTACCGGTGTCCCCACGAAAGCAGTATGGGCGGATCCGCCATATTCATTGCCATGATCCGACGGAAACACTCCTTAAATATACCCTCGGTTCGTTCCAAATTTAACCCTGGATAATTATTTTGGTGAAATGGCAAACGGAACGCAAAAACAGCCAAGGCTTCGATACTGAGCGGCAAACCTGAGGGCCATCCGCGGCAAATGGCTGAAAAGGGGGTTTTGGGGCGGAAACCGATCGCCGGGTAATGCAGGGCTCCCCGTATGAGAACGGCCCGGCGTTTTTGAACTCTACATCTCCTCTATTTCTTCGATGGAGAGGAGCCACAGGCATTTTTTCGCGACGCTCCTGAACGTAGACACGAGCTGCAGCCGGAAAGGTTCCCGGTCGCTGCCAATCACCGGAGTTGAATGATAGAATTCGTTGAAAAGCTGGGAGAGCTCGAACGCATAGTTTGCGATGACCGAGGGAGAGAGTCTGTCTAAAGCCAGCCGGGTGATTTCAGGAAACAGATCGATCTTTTTCAGCAAAGCTATTTCGGATGAGCCGGGGCAGCCGTCGGTGGCCTCCGATTCCGGCGTCGCCGTGCCTGCTTTGCGGAGTATCGAAGAAGCCCTGGCATAGCTATACAGCAGATAAGGGCCGGTGTCACCCTCGAAACTGATCGCCTTTTTAGGGTCAAAAAGCATGGTTTTCGAGATATCCACCCTCAGCAGCTGATATTTTATCGCCGCAAGCGCGATTGCGAGACTGCGCCGCGCCACCTCGTCGGGAGAAAGCGCGTATCGCGCCCTGACCTCCTCAGCCGCGAGGTCGGTTGTTTCACGGATGAGGTCGTCGGCATCCACTACGGTTCCCTCACGAGATTTCATTTTTCCTTCCGGAAGCTCGACCATTCCGTACGACAGATGATGTATTTTGGCCGCGATCGGCAATCCAAGTTTCCCCAGTATCGCCTTGAGTATGGCGAAATGATGCTCCTGCTCGTTACCTACGACATACAGCGAACGGTCGCAGGAAAACTCCCGTTCCTTGAGTACCGCCAGATAGAGGTCCTGGACGATGTAGACCGATGTTCCGTCGGGACGAAGGAGGACCTTCTCGCCGAGCTTTTGATCCTGAAGGTCAACGATCGTCGCTCCGTCGGACCTGCGTGTGAATATGCCTCGTTCGATACCCCCGAGAATTATGTCCTTGCCGGAGGTGTAAATGTCGCTCTCGAAATACTCCTTGTCGAATCTTATCCCGAAGAGACTGTATGTCTTCGCGAAGCCGTCGAGCGCCCAGCCGTTCATTTTTTTCCATAGCTCCCGTACCGGTTCGTCTCCCAGCTCCCATTTCCGGAGCATTTGCTGCGC
>CAZGVZ010000900.1:0-1571 GCA_964529145.1 uncultured Fibrobacteraceae bacterium
AGGCGTTCCTTGAGGATCGTGTCCCTGCCGTTCCAGAACGCGAGGGCGAAACACAACCGCTGCTTGTCATCGGATATTCCGGCGAGCCCGTCTTCGCCCCAGCGGTACGCCCGGGAGCGGGCATGGTCGTGAGTGAAGAAGTCCCATGCGTCACCGTTCTCGCTGTAGTCCTCGCGTACCGTACCCCACTGACGCTCGCTCAAGTACGGACCCCACCTCTTCCAGGGCGCCTTTGACACACGAGCTTCTTCGAGTCGATTATGCTCCGCAGTCATACGTGCCTCCCGTCGGTCTCGTTCGTTATGGTGGTTATTGTGGATACAGTATGAACGTTTCCCCGTTTCGGATCAAGGGTGCAGCCCGAAGACAGGTTGATCACGACGGCGTGAGATAATTGAGATGATCGATTCTTCCGGCACGCTCAGGAGGTGTATCCGCGACAAGCAGCCGGGCAGAAGGCATCACCATGGCGTGTACTATGCGCAACACCTGGAGCGGCAACATGTTGCGGATTGACAATATGCTGTGGGCTCGACGCGGTCCCGATCGATCATTCCTTCCGATGTGCCATAAAATAATCAAGTAAATCATGCCGTTGAAAATCACATCGCCGCGCTGTTCACTGGAATGCTTCTTGCCACGCTGAAATGACAAGCTTGATACTGGGTGGGTGACTTTCACGAAAAGAAAGGGGACGGGATGATGAAAAAGGCGGCGGTATTGCTTGTGGCGGTTGCAGTGGTTTTATCATCGGCCTCGCTGTTTGCGCAGGTTGCAGGCAAACAGGGTTGGATGACCGATTCACCGGCGGGCATTCCCGGCATGCGCATGGACGGCAGCGAACCGGTCGTGAACGTCGAAGGAACGGTCACGAAGATCTCGACCATCAAGAAAGCGCCGAAATTTCTGGCCATGTACCTGAAAACCGAAGGCGGGAAAGCCACGGTCTTCATGGGTCCGAAAACCTTCGTCGACAGCCAGAAGGTTCAATTCAAAGCAGGTGATCAGGTTGTGGTCCGAGGTCTGCAGAGCAAATACTTTTATATCGTTGCTGCCAAGATCACCCGAGGGAACGACGTCATGGTGCTTCGCTCCGAGGATGGTCGGCCCGCCTGGGTCAAGTAACACGGCAGTAAAACCCGTAAATGCTTCAAGCCCACACAGATCAAGCTTGTTTGTGTCATGTGCGGCATCGACATAGGGAGCACAACGACACCGCCGACCCTGGGATCACCGGCTGAATGCATATCGTTCCTCAAGCGAAACGGGAAAGAGCTGGCGCCATGGCAGGGGAAATGGATGCACCGGTGTCGCAACGGTGACGTGGCGATGGCTTGGGGCGACATTTACGAAGGAGGAAGAGAGATGGCCGTAAAGAACCGTGTAACAATGGTCTTGGCAATAGTGGGGATGGTCATGGCGTCGGCTGTTACGGTCATGGCGCAGGACAAACCGGCCGATACCATGAAGCTCGTCCTCGAAAAGATCCGCGCCGACAAGAAGCTCTTCGTTGCGGAGAATATGGAGCTTACCGAGGGCGAAGCGAAAGCATTCTGGCCGATCTATGACCG
>CAZGVZ010000901.1:0-1568 GCA_964529145.1 uncultured Fibrobacteraceae bacterium
GCCTTTTCGAGCGGTCGCGGTCGCCGCCGCACCCGAATACGCAGAGAAGCCTTCCGCGGGTCAGGGTTTTTGACGTATGGAGTACGTTATCGAGGGCGTCGGGAGTGTGGGCGTAATCCACCACAACGGTGAAAGGGGCTTTTTCGAGCGCGACTCGGTCCATCCGTCCGTGTACCACAGGGACCCGGTCGAACGCATTCTGGACTGCCGAGCGATCGAATCCCCAAGCCGAGGCGCCCGCGATGAGCGCGCACATGTTGTACACGTTGAAATGTCCGCGCAGCGCCGAAGTGAACCGGACGATTTCTCCCCCGATTGAGGTCTCGATCCGGCAGCCGTCCCAGTCGCACACGCTCGAAACGATGCGGATCCGGGCATTTTCCGATCTCCCGTACGTAATGACCCTTGTCGAACCGCAATCGGCCGCCAGGCGGCGGCCGTAGGGATCGTCTATGTTGATGACCGCGAATCCTTCGGGTTTGAGATATTCTTTGAAGAGGCGGCGTTTCGCAAGGTAATACGCTTCCATGTCCCCATGAAAATCGAGATGATCCTGGGTCAGGTTGGTGAAAACCGCACAGTCGTACTCCAGTCCGCCGATTCGGTCCAGGGCGCACGCATGGGAGGACACCTCCATGACGATCGTTTCCGGCTTCACGGAGGAGAGGCCGATCCGGCGGAAAATCTCCAGCGCCTCCGGAGTCGTGTGCGAAGCTTCCCTGCGGTCTCCGCAGTGATAGACGATGGTACCGAACATCCATACCTTTTCAACTGACTGCACCGGGGCGAACAATCCTTCGTAAAGATGGGAAACCGTGGTTTTCCCGTTGGTTCCCGTGATGCCCACGACTCTGGTCGCACTGCGGTATCCGAAAAGAGTCCTTCCCAGTCTTCCGAGCAGGCCGCGGGGGTTCGAAACCTGGATCCATGGAACCGCGCAGCCTGGGTGCGGATTTTCGGACAGTATCGCAGCCGCGCCTTTTTCGATCGCCCCGGGGATGAACGAATCGCCGTGAACTTTCGTTCCGGGAATCGCGACGAAAAGAGTTCCCGGAGCGACGTGCCGCGAATCGTAGACTATGTCGCGGATCGCAGGGTCGTCCTTTCCGCCCCTCCGCACAGCCGTGATGCCGCTCAGGCCGATCAGTTCTTCCAGGTGCATCCCTTCTCCAGTGCGGTTCATCGCGCCCATCCCTCAGCCATGCAGAACAGCGTGCATGCCGCGGCGGGTGTAACCCGGGTTCCTGCAGACGGCTGCTGGCGCCTTACGGTCCCGTACCCTACGGCATACGGGGTGATCCCGCGGCTGTTGATCAGATTTACGGCGTCCCTGAGATCTTTTCCCGTGCATTCCGGCATTGTCGCGGGGTCCTTTGCCGAAACCTCCTCAACCGCACTCACGGCACCGTGTTGCCTGCTGTCCGCGGTCTGCACGTGAGTGTGCGTACCGAAAACAGCGGCCACACGCCCGTCAAGATAATGCCCCATCGCGATCTTCTCGGATGTGGCCTCGGCATGAAAATCAACAATCACCGGCACGTTGCGCGGCAACGACGCCAACAGGGCGT
>CAZGVZ010000902.1:0-1563 GCA_964529145.1 uncultured Fibrobacteraceae bacterium
AATCGAGACGAATGGTTCCATATGGAAAGTTCTCCTGAACAGGTACTTTTCAGGGAGGATTCCCGGCCTCATTCCAAATAGTACCCGATCCATCACCTTTTTTTCAAGAAAAATAAGGCCAGGAACCGCATAAACGTCAAAATCGACGAACGTATCGCGGGCAACTGACTGCGATCTTGCTTTATTCGCAGAACCTTCCTATTTTTTTCTCGAAATGAACTCCACACAACGTATCGGAAAGGCGTATTGATGTCGAAATTCGATCACCAGCTCGTTTTGGCATGCTGTTGCTGTATCACACTCTGCGCTCCGGCTCCGGAGGAGCAGGACCCCGAAGTAACTTTGAACTACGTTTCGATCGCCGACCCGGCACGTAATGCCAGTCAGCACGACATGAGCGGCGAAGGCGGGGAGGACGGAACGGTGCGCATCGTGACCACGACCCTTGCAGATGGACTATGGGGTGATTTTGAGGAGATCGGTTTCTACTACACATCGTTGACGGAATTCGACTTTTCACTCTCCGCCGTGTTCGATTCACTCGCCGGGACCGACGTTCTGAGGCAGGGAGGCATCATGATCAGGAGCGGGCTCCATTGCGGTGCCGAGTACGCCGCGATCCGTCTGACGACCGTCAATTCCGATTTCGTAACGAGGAAAAAAAGCACCGCACGCGCCAACTCCCACGGAGAAACCCCTCTGTTCCGTAAAGGGGACCTGATGAGTATCACCTGTAATGAAACGAATCGCTCCGATTCAATCAGGACCATCGAGGTCGACATGGAAGTGACTCGCGGCACGGAGATCGTCTCATCATTGACCGACACCCTCACGGTCACGTCCGGCAAGCTCTATGCAGGCGTTTTCGCGGCGGACCACTCTCAATCGAACGGTTCGTTTTCGGTGTCGAGACTCAGAATCGTGGAGTTCTGAAACAAGACTACTGGCCGGGTCGGACTCACGCGGGCTTAAACCGCCGGGAGCCGCGAAATTTCTCCGCGTCCGCTTTGCCCGGGTGGAATGACGGACACCTCGACCGTTTTGAGAAGCAGCGCGGCTCCGGGAAGAGCCGCACGCGTCAGCACTTCATTGTTTACTGCGCGGTAAGGCGTGCGCAAAAAAACTTTCCGGGGATTCAACACGAGGAAAGCGGTGCTATACGGCGGTGCTGCGGTCACCTGACTCGTTACGCTTACCGAACAGAGTGAAAAGCCACCGGCTCTGCACTGGAGCGGGCGGCACCCTGGAATGCGCAAAGCACTCCTCTGGGTTTCCGCGTGCCCTACCCGGGGGGTGGTGGCCGGCTCCCGTTTCCGGGGTATTCCGCCGTACCGGCGAGATCCTTCTCGAAAAGAAAGCTTAGGTACGCCCCCCAACCGAGGAGCGACACGAACACACACGCGATAAAATTGACGAAGGGAATAAGTGATAGAACAGCGTACGGGACAGCCCCGACGAGAAAACGAAGATGCCTGTTTCCGGCTTTCCAGTTGAACTTCCGTACAAGGTATCCTCCGGTAAGCGTCGTGCCGATGACCGTGGCGAGAAGAAAAAGGGGCGGCG
>CAZGVZ010000903.1:0-1561 GCA_964529145.1 uncultured Fibrobacteraceae bacterium
TGATCTGTGGTATCGGTATAGCGGGTATCCACGGTGCTGTCGACAAGTTGCCATCCATCCTCGGAGGGGGCGGAGTTGCGGTAGATGCGGTAGTAGTCCGCCCATGGAATCCTGTCCCAGCCGATGGTGACGTATTTGAGCTTGCGTTGCACGACCCGAAGGTTCTGCGGAACCGGGGGAGGCAGGTCGTCGGGTATGACGGCGATGACGACCGTGTCGGTATCCGCCTTCACGGAGATACTGTTGTCGCTGGCTATGAAAACAAGAGTGTCTATAGATACGGTATCGGAAGTTTCAGGCGTCCAGATGAAAAGCGAATCCCCTATCACACGTGCGTTTTCTGGCATATTAACGAGCGCGACGTTGACTTCCTGCCAATCCTGACTGTCCGCGGTCGCCACGAAAACGGTGCAGGGCAGCAGATGGGTGGCATAGCCTCTCGCGAGTGTGAGGGACTGGAGAGGGGCGGTGTTTTTCTCCGGATTTTCCTCGAAGAAAACGGTTACGGTGTCTGTACGGCGCTTTCCGTCACTGACGAGCGCGTCGATCGATACGCGAAGCGTGCAGGGATGCGTGCGACAGAGTGTGAACGAAGTGTCGGCAGGGGGTCCGCCTCCGAGGCGGAGGGTGGTCACGGTATCGGCGGCCCCGCATTCCGGCAGAATCCCGACCGACATGGAGTCGATCAGATGAGGCAGTCTGAAATGGAGCGAAAGGGTGACTGTATCGAGCATGAAAACAGCGAGCGAGTCGTCAGAACAGTGCGATTCTCGACATAGCAGGGCAGAGACCGCCGCGTTCTTCGGATTACGGCCCGGATCCACCGGAATGGTACAGAGTAAGACTGCCGTGACCAGGAGGAACGACGGGAAGAGCAGGCGGCGTGTAAAATATTCAGGTCGTGAGGTACGGCGGTTCGGTCTGTGCATGAGGAAGTCACCTTGTTGAATTATATTGGGACACGGTTTTTTTCCAAAGAGATAATTTACACCCGATTCGGACCATTACTTGAGATGGGATGCACCAAGGCATCGGACGGAGCCGGGCGGCCATCCCGATGCCGCGAGTCGGATCGCGTAAAGGATTATTCCGATGCAGGAAAAAATAATTGTCCTCTGGAGAATCGGCAATGATTTCCAGTAAAGAGCACCAAAGGTTCGAAACTGGGCGGTGGCCGTTTCATCCGGCAGAGTGGTCTGAGGAAGGGAACGTCCTCTCTACGTGATCCGGGCTTGGACGAGTGAGACATTTCCGAGGGTATTATGGTCGCATACGTATCATAAATGATTGGGCGGCCCGTTTCGTGCAGCGGAATATCGGTTCTCAGAACGGCAACACTTTCTTTCCGATGCTGCGTTGGAGCTCGCTCCGTTTCTTTTCGATCACTCCGCGCAGATCTCCGATTCCTCCGCCCGCTGTTCTGAGACCTGAATCGAGTTCTGACGTTTCATCCACGATCAGTTCCTTAAGATTGTCATTGGAAGATGCTGCTGCGCCGCGTACCGACTGTTCCAGCCGCCTGCGGACTTCCTCCAGGCGGGGCTCGACGGTGCGGCGCAGG
>CAZGVZ010000904.1:0-1557 GCA_964529145.1 uncultured Fibrobacteraceae bacterium
CAGGATGATCGCTATGAGAAAGATCGCGATGACGAACGCGCTCATGAGAAATTCGGTCGATTCTTTGCGCATTTCGAATCCTGTGCCCGATTCGAGTGTATAACCGTCCGGCATTCGGATGTCGCGAAAGAGGGAATCGATCGCATCCCTGACCTCTTTCTTGTTTTGTATGTCTGGAAGAAAATCGGCCCAGATGCCTACGCTGCGACGCAGTTCGCGCCGTTTTATCACACCCACCGAGGAGGTCGGGGTGAGCGTCGCGAGTTCGCTCAAAGGTATGCGGTTTCCGTCTCCATCCACGATGTGAAGCCGTGAAAGGTCGGAAATAGCATTCCGATCACTCTCACCGTATCGTATGACGATATCGAACTCGTCCTCGCCCTGGCGAAACTCGCCGATAGTCGAACCGCTCATCGTATTGCGAACGGTGGAGGCGATTTCCTGGGGACTCAGGCCGTAATAGGCGGCTTTAAGACGGTCGACGTTGATGGCGATTTCCGGTTTTGCGGGTTCGAAATCCGAATCGACGAGCTTGAATTCGGAATATCTGTTGAGAATGCTCAGCATGGAATCCGCGTAGCTCCCCAGTACCGCGTAGTCCCGGCCCACGATATCGTAGGAGACGTCGTGGCCTGCTGGTGGTCCCATGTCCATCTCCAGCACCTTGATCTCCGCGCCGACAAAGGAGCGGAGACGCTGCTTGATGGAGTCGATCGCGGTACGGCCCTTGATGGTACGTTCCAGGTAGGGTTTGTAGGAGAGCCGTACCGATCCCTTATGGAACTCCTCCCCAAGACCGGAAAACATCTCTCCGTCCTCCGCTCTCCCGCTGGTGGCCTGCACGTTGTCCAGGGAAGCGGGAACCGAAGAAGCGATCGCCTCGATGCGACGGATCGTGGAATCGGTCGTTTCGAGAGGTGTACCCTGGGGCATTTCGACAGAGATAATCCCGTCCGAAGGATCTGCGGAGGGAAAGAAGATCGCCTCTCTGCCGAACGAACTGTAAAGTGCGATTCCGGCAAAGACCACGGCGAAACAGATCGCCAGTACTATTCCAGCGTGTTCGACCGCGAATTCGAGCCTCTTTCCGTACCATCCGAGAAAGCGATAGAACAGGCCGCTGCCTTCCATGATTTTTCGCCGGTCCTTTTCGCTCATGCGCATGAAACGCGAGCAGAACACCGGATTGATCGTCAGCGCTACGAGCAGCGAGGACGAAAGGACGACGATCACGGTGATGGGCACGTATTTCATGAAATCGCCCATGACGTCGGGCATGAAGATGATCGGGAAAAAGGCCACCAGAGTGGTCAAAGTGGACGAGATGATCGGCCCGGCGACTTCCGAAGAACCGTCTATGGAGGCCTGAAAGACCGATTTTCCGAGGGAACTGTGCCGGAATATGTTTTCTACGATGACGATACCGTTGTCCACGAGCATGCCAAGCGCCAGGATCAGGCTGAAGAGCACCACCATATTGAGGGTCACTCCCATTGCCTCGAGGATGAAAAACGAGAGCAGCATGGAAAAGGGAATCGCGAGGGAGACGAAGAGCGA
>CAZGVZ010000905.1:0-1240 GCA_964529145.1 uncultured Fibrobacteraceae bacterium
GGAAGAACGGGTGTTGTCGGAATCGGTTATGATTCCAATCGCCTCGATGGAGGGCGGAGGTATGTCGAAGAGCCGCCGGTAGTCCGCCTCAACGTCGACCCTCTCACTCTGCCAACATTCCGCCTCGCTCATTCCCTGCCTGAGGACCACGATTCTGGTCCTTCTGTTGTAGGGGCTCTCGGTAACGGTTCCTTTCGGAAGGGTAGCGCTCCATACGTATTTTATGACGGGATTGTTCCAGAGTTTTCCTTCGAAAATGACATATACTCCGGCTCCGCTGTCGCCGGTTTCACGCCTGTTCTCGCTGCCTCCCTCCGGCAGGGTGTGGACTCTCCAGCGCCAATGAAGCCAGGGATAGGTATGGGGGGAATATTTTGACCTTTTCGCGATGCTCGTGGCGTCCCTCCGGCTTTTTATCCTCACGAACCAGTTTCCGGAGTCGTTCACCATGGAATACATTTCAATGTCGTTGCGGGACGCCCTCCATTCGCATGGAAGCACATTTGGTGGTTTTGAGCATTCATTGAACGTATCTATGACCATTTCGCACTTTTTCGTGCCGTTCGACCGGACATTCATACCGTCTGAAATCGAAATCCTAAATCCCTCAACAGTACACGGGTCGTTACCGTGAACACCGCTTTTTCCGGCGGAATCCGGGTGATCATTTCCAGGCGCCTTGTAAGACACTCCAGCGGAATCCACTTTGCATGCTATTGCAAGGATCGCCATGGAAACCGGAATGATAATCTTCAGCAGGGGAAACGAGATTCCAAACTTTCCGCACTTATTCCCGGGCCCGATAATCATACCCGGATGTATATGCCGCACATCAGCCGATACGACCGTATTGTGATTCATAGACCGGAAGCCTCCCTGCCTGGAATACGCGATGATTCTCCATTACCGGCACCGGCAAGAATCATTGTTGAATCCCTTTAGGTTTTACGCAAAGAGCCCACGGCCTCGGGGCCGTGGGCTGGACAGCTGCCTTCGGGCGCAGGCGCCCGTCTGTCTTTTCGATGGCGTCACCACTTCCGTTCGTCAAGCGTAAGGGGTCCAGCGCTATTGCGCTGTTTCCATTGTACCGCATGGCCCGCTCGAGCCGGATCACGGCTTTATCCGTGGCAGTTGATTCCTGACGGATGTTAGTTCATGACCGGACCGATACAACCACTCCGTTTCCGGACTCGACAGACACTCCGTTGTCCTCTGCCGCATCGTCCTCCTGAGCCGCCAT
>CAZGVZ010000905.1:1250-1551 GCA_964529145.1 uncultured Fibrobacteraceae bacterium
TCGCCGCGGCAATGAAATTTTCGGTCAGATCGTACGCCTGTTCATCGGAAAACTGAACCGGAGGATGTTTATAGAAAAAAGCGGAGGGGCCTGTGACTGCTCCGCAAATACCGTTCTCGAGGGCAAGTTTGCAGCAACGTATGGCATCGATCACGACACCGGCCGAGTTCGGTGAATCCTCTACGGAAAGCCGGACTTCGAGATTCATGGGTACATCGCCGAAAAGACGCCCTTCCATGCGGATGAAAGCGACTTTATTGTCCAGTTGCCAGGGTACATAATCGCTCGGACCGATATGAAT
>CAZGVZ010000906.1:0-692 GCA_964529145.1 uncultured Fibrobacteraceae bacterium
CCCGAAAGTCCTATCGCGACGAAGTAGCGCGCCCGTGCGTCAGGGCCGATGTGGACTGAAGCGGCGTTGTCGCTTATACCCTCGAAGGTAGCGCGGATCACCGGGCCCGATATTGATCCGCCCTGGGTGCTTCTGTCCCCCTCCATGAACACAGCTTCGAGCGGCTCAGCCAGGTCGCGCACCAGAAGCACATGGTACCGGATGCCGGTAAATCCGGTAACCGCAGGAGCTGAATACGGAACACGCAGCCAGCGGCCGTCGAACGTGACCTCCGCCCCAGCAGGGAAAGAGGGCGCGGGAGGACGGACGAACGCTCCAGCGCTAAGCGCCAGACATACCACCATGATCATCGATGCACCGGCCGGTCTCATTACCTTCTGCAACATCTTTTTCCCCGTTCTCGCACTGTTCGGTGACTTATGGGTAAACATCCCCTCTTCCATTCCATTTCTACTCCACTCCGAGCCACAGCACGTTGTCTTCTTCCCTGCACTCGAAGTACCGGTTCTCCCCGTCGGCCTCGAACCAGAGATACCTCGTTGCGGCTGGCACGCAGACCGTGAACCGGACATCCGAGTACCTGTCGACCCCGGGCGCCGCGATCAGCGTATCCCCGATCACCGGCAGACCGTAAGGAAGCCGGACCGGCAGGCTTGCGATCCACGCGCAGTTCCCGCGTGAGCAGGAACTCT
>CAZGVZ010000906.1:702-1547 GCA_964529145.1 uncultured Fibrobacteraceae bacterium
GCGAAATACGAACTGTCGCGGGTTGCCGTATCGGCGTACACCGTGACCCGCAGCCCGCGATCGAGAGCCGACGCGCCCGCGTTCGCCGCACGTATGGTCACGTCTGCGGTATCTCCGCCGAAGCTGGAGTATCTCGGGAACGACACGTTCGCGTCGTAGTATCTCCTCGCGCCCGGCACGATGCCGGTCATCACTCCCACTGTCACCGGATCGACATGACCGGTCCAGCGGTTGAAAGGATAGACATAGAGCAGGGCTGTATCGCGCCCGCTCCACACGGTAACGCAACTGTCGAGCTCATCCCAGCGGATGCTGTCGGGGTCGGCGTCGAGGTTGAAGTCGATGCGTTTAGACGCGGCCGCCGAGATACCCGCCTGACCGAGGGCGGCATCCCAGACAAGCTGCCCGCGACTGTCGAACAGCATGTTCCCCGCCACGATCTCGGGAACGCCGTCGCCCGTGAGGTCGTCCACGGCCAGGTACGCCGGGTCCGATCCGTTGAGCGCGGCCGCGGTAAACAGGGAGTCTCCGGATTCATCGATGCAGTGGAGCTTATAATCGTAAATGAAGAGCGCATGCGGCGCATCGTCGCTGTCGAAGAGGGAATCGCCGTTGGTATCCGAGAAATACCCGAACAGCACGGTATCCGCGGTAGCGGGCAACCGGGCGATCAGGCTGTCGGGAAGCCTCGCGGTGTCTTCTTCCAGGAACAGCGCGGGGACGTACCCTGCGCAGCCGCCGCCTCCGGACATGACGTTGTTGCCCTCATCCTCCTCCTCGACCCAGCGGTCCGCATCCACAAACGCGCATATGGTACGGTGAGGAAAGCCGAGCGTGTCGCCGAT
>CAZGVZ010000907.1:0-1542 GCA_964529145.1 uncultured Fibrobacteraceae bacterium
ACGAATATGTTTGTAAACCCATCCGTCATTTTGACATTATCAGGCTATCTGCTTTTTTGTGCCGTCCTTTTCGTCAGTCCATCCCGCGCGGCCGTCATCCAGGCCCAAAGCTGCGCTCAGACAGACGTGCAAAACGCCGTTCATGCGGCAGCCGACGGCGACACGGTAGCTGTCCCGGCAGGCGCCTGCACCTGGTCCACAGCAAATTGTTACCTTGCAACCAATACCTGCTCGGCGGTCCGTCTTTACAATAAATCCCTTCATCTTACTGGAGCGGGCACAGATCAAACCATCATTACATCCGGCATTCCTTACGCATGGAATACAACGCTGATCCATATCGATGGTACTCATCAACAGGCGGTCCGCGTCAGCGGGTTTACGTTCAAAGACCAGAGCGCTTCCAATACATCGCGATTTATTGTCATGACCGAACAGGCGCACGGTTGGCGACTCGATCATAATGAATTTTTGGTTAGTCCCAATAAGTTTGGCGGCCAGCGTTATGTCATTTTTCCATACACCTTCGGGTTGGTGGATCATTGTCGCTTCGTCAACGCCCTCATCCACTTTAAACAGCGCCAGGACGGTATCATCTCCTGGGGACTGCCCGTCGCGCTGGGAACCGAAAGCGCCGCATACGTCGAAGACAGCAGATTTGACTACGGAGACGATCACGGGCAGCATGAAGACTTTATCGACGGTGAAGGCGGCGCTCGGGTGGTAATTCGCCATAACACCATCACCAATGCCGAATTCCATTTTCACGGGATTGAAGGCGGATCGGTCAGGGGAATTTACTCCTACGAACTATACAACAACACCATCGTCGGCGCCGGTGGAATCAATAATTATCGAAAAGGCTATATGCGCGGCGGTACGGGAGTAATATTCAACAATTCATGGTCGGGAACATTTTCAGCCGGCTCCCCATTCTATCTCGTTCACCAGTGCCTCTTTATCCAGAAGGATCCCTCCGACACGCGTTGCCGCGGTGATAAGTGGTGCTTCGGCTACCCCTGCCCCGATCAGATCGGCAGAATCGCCGACATCAATTTTGACGGACGCCAGAACCTCTATCCGCTTTTTGCCTGGAACAACCGCGGTGAGAAAAACGGTGAGGACTATGTTGTTCGTCTGTCCGTGCAATCCGACATCTGCCCCGATTGTCTTGACTATATTAAAGAGGGACGGGACTACTTCAACGAGCGCGACGCAAACGATACTCCGGTCTCTTTTGATGCGGCAACCGGCTATTATTCCGCGGGGTATAAAAATGATCTGGAACTGCCGGCGCGATGGAAATACAAGCCCTATATTTACCCTCATCCGCTTGCGATAGCCGACTTCGGATCGGCCATTTGTCCGGAAGGCCCCATTGCATCGGCCTGTTGGTGCGAAGGAATGCAATCCACCGGCTTTTGCTGTCACGGTTATTATCAGGCGACCGGTTGTGAAAACGACACATACTCGCCTGCCGCACCGACAGGGTTGGTGGTAAACTGAAAAAGCTCATCGCTCATGGCTTTTAGTAAAAAAGGT
>CAZGVZ010000908.1:0-1538 GCA_964529145.1 uncultured Fibrobacteraceae bacterium
CTCGACCGGCCGGGCATTCGCTGGGAGGAGGCGGACGGCGACAGCGTCATCATGCCGGGGCTCGCCGTGGCCCTGCTCCAGGGGCACACACCGGGGCTCCAGGGGATTATCGCCGAGCTGCCGGAGAGCGGGTTCTTTCTCCTCGGGGCGGACTGCGCCTACCTCATGGAAAACATCGAACGGGAGATTCCGCCGGGCGGCTCGTGGAACCCGGTCCTCGCGCAGTACGCCATCAAACGGTTCAAGGCGCTGGCGTCACTGCTGGGGGGCCGCTTTCTGCCCGGCCATGACTACGACTACTATCACGGCAGCCTGAGGCTCGGCGAAGCGTATCGGTAGCGCTCCCCGCGCAGGATCACGCCGCTTCTGTCCGGTTATCGGGAACGGTCACGATCCCCATCATCACCGCCGTTGTTGTCCGCGGGCGGAACGGCATCCATCAGGGCTCTGACGTGATTGAACGATTGCTGGAGATTGCCCACCGCCCGCTTCCATTCCCCGACTTCCCGCTGGTGCTCCTCGCGAACCTTCGCCAGCTCGGCGCCGCGTTCCGCCACTTGCCCCTCGAGGGTCGTCCTGATCGCCAGGGATTCCTCCTCGATCCGGCGCCGCCTCGCCGTTTCCTGCTCCAGGTCGTTGTGCATCTTCCTTAGATCGGCTTCCCGTTCAGAGAGACGGTTTTCGAGGGATGTCCTGATTCGCTGCGCCTCCTCGGCAAACTGCCGGTGATTTTTTGTTTTGTGTTGCAACTCTTCCCCGGCCTTTTCCAGGGCGGCGCCACGCTCGGCGAGCTTTTCTTCGAGGGCGGTGCGGATCGTCTTCGACTCCTGCTCGATCCACAGCCGCTTGGCAGATTCCTCCTGGAGCTCATGATGGACGCGCGTCAGCTCCGCCTCGCACGTCGATGCGCGGTTCTCCAGCGATTCCCGGACATTTTGGAACTGCTCCGCGAGCTGCGCGTGTTCTTCGGCCTTCCGCCGGAGTTCCGCCCTCGCCTTCTCCAGCTCAGCCCCCCGCTCGGCCAGTTGTCTCTCGAACGATGTCCGGATCGTATAGGCATCCTGTTCGCTCTGTTGCCGCTTGGCGGATTCCCGCTGCAGATCCTCATGCACCCTTTGCAGAGCGGCCTCGCGTTCGGCAAGCCGGTCTTCGAGGGACGTCTGCATGCGCTGGAGATCCTCTTCGAGTTGCCTGCGCTCCGCCACTTTCCGTTGCAGTTCCGCCTTCATCCTCTCCGCTTCAGCCGCACGTTCGGCCAGTTGTCCTTCGAGGGATGTGCGCATCGTATAGAAGACCACTTCACTGCGTTTCAGCTCGATAATCTGCTTCTCCGCATCTCTCCTGATCTTTTCGAGGTCCCTGATCCGTTGCCGCATTTCCATCAGCTCGTCGACGAACTTCGCGACGGCCTCGTATTTCTCCTCGCTGCCCTGTTCCATGAAGAACTCCTCAACCAGAAATCTCCCGTTCTCAGGTAGGTCATTCTTGCGGTCCCGACACAGCGGGTGAGCGTAACACCCGTGACGGGACCCTCTCTC
>CAZGVZ010000909.1:0-1536 GCA_964529145.1 uncultured Fibrobacteraceae bacterium
CCCTTACGGACAGAATCTTGTCGATGTCGAGCAGGATTTTGACGCTTGAACCGATCTTTCCCATTCCCATAATGAATTGTGCATCGATACTGGCGCCGAAACTGGGGGTTTCCTCGATGTTGTCCGCCTTGATGTCGAGTACCTCCTTTACCTCGTCTATTATGATGCCCATCACCACCTTTCCGCCGCCATTCGCGATCTGTACCACGATGATGCAGGTCTTCTCGGTGTCGCTTACCGCTTCGATGCCGAATTTCGAGCGAAGGTCAACCACCGGAATCACCTTGCCGCGAAGATTTATCACGCCGCGCACATAGTCGGGTGTGCGTGGAACCTTGGTCACGGCCTGCATCTGGATGATTTCCTGTACCTTCAGGATCTCAAGACCGTACTCTTCTTCCGCAAGGCGGAACGTGAGGTATTTCCCCGCGAGCCTCGCTCCGACATCGCTTGCGGCCGCCCCGGGCTGCTGTTCAGTTAACGTGTCTGGCATACTGCCTCCTTGGTGTTGAATATGGTCGACCCGGATGCCCCGCTCAGCACACCGCGTTCAGGGAGGGGTGGGCCGTTGCGCGGCCGCACGGGGCGGTAGAGGCGCATGCCGGTCCTGTACACGACTGTTCCGGACCGGTACACGGTCCTGACAGGGCGATCAGTGTTCATTGTCATCCATTCCTTTCGTTTATCCCCAATCTGCAGGCGGTCAACATAAGCGTCCGGGAGCGACCGCTCCATACGGGAGCGCCGTAACCCGGTGAATGCGGATCTCAGACCGCGGCACGGCCTGTCGTCTCGCAGGATAATTTGACGATACCCCCGATGTCGAGAATCAGGCACACCGTCCCGTCGCTCATGATGGCTCCTCCGGCAACTCCGGGGATGTCATGCATGCCGTCGCCAAGGTTTTTTATAACCACCTGCTGCTGGCCCACGATCTCGTCCAGGAAAAGGCCGATCCGTTTGCCCAGCATGTCCTCTACGATCATGATCACACCGCTTCCTGTATTCCAGTTTCCGCACCGATCGTTCAATACCCCGTCGAGATTGATGAGCGGAATGAGTTCATCGCGTACGCGGATCATTCTGCCGCCTCCCATGACCGTGGATACGGTCGCGGCTTCCATCATTATCGACTCGAGGATCGCAAGTGTCGGCACTATGTACCGGCTGTTGCCCGAACGCACCACCATGCCGTCGACGATTGCGAGCGTGAGCGGGAGGCGGATCGAAAAGGTGGTGCCACGGCCGGGAGCCGAAGAGATCTCGACCGATCCGCGTAACGCCTCGATATTCCTGCGTACCACATCCATGCCCACGCCGCGTCCCGAGACGTCGGTCACCTCTTTCGCTGTTGAAAAGCCAGGAAGAAAAATGAACTGGAAGATCTCCTGATCGCCCAGGTTCGATTCCGTCTTGCAGAGTCCCCGAGAAACCGCCTTGGCCAGAATTTCCGAACGATCGAGCCCCCGCCCGTCGTCGACCACCTCGATGAAGATGCTGCCGGCCTGGTGGAAGGCTCGCAGTTTCAAGAGGCCT
>CAZGVZ010000910.1:0-1509 GCA_964529145.1 uncultured Fibrobacteraceae bacterium
GCTATAACTACCTTGTGGAAAGATTTGCAGACACTCTTTTACAAGATTCGCCTTGCTGTTATCGTTAAAGGTCGGATTGATAGCTGCTGCTGACAGATATACACCATTGTCATGAGCAATCAAAGTTTGATTGAAGGTAACACCGAAAGCTGTATTTGCAGGGTCTGGATCACCGGATGAGGTCACACTCTTCGTAATTTCCAGTACCGCTCCGGGTGAAGCTGTTCCGATACCCACCTTTCCATCCTTATCGATAGTCATTCTGGTTCCAGCGGAAACCATAGCATGGTGGGTGGCAAATGAAAGAGAGTAACTGTTGTAATTCCCGTCCCTTGCGCCGTTAACCGACATTCCGGCAAATGTCCCACCCGGGGCGTCCATCATGCCAAACCGTGTGCTGTTGGGGACGTCACCGGATTGATGGACGGAGGCCAATTTCCGAAGCACCAGATACGTTCCGCTGCCGGAGTTCGGGCCGATGCTTATATTACCGTTAACCTGCAGTTTTTCATTGGGACTCGTCGACCCGACTCCCACATTTCCATCCTCCTGAATCCGCATTAATTCAGTTCCGTTATCGTGGGAAAATTTGATGATTTGGTCGGAACTGTTGTTGTTGTTGTTGTCACAGTCTATTTGGACACTGGCATCGGCAGTAACAGGAATGTTTTGATCTGACATATGATATCCCTTCTAAAGGTGTGGATAAAGGGAATGTATAGATGGTTGGAAGTACGCTTCTGGTTTTTATTTTTTCACCGTCGGCTGCTCCTCCATATGGTTTTGGCTTTGCTCAAGGTCGAGAATCCGGTTCTTCATCATGGTCACGAGATTGACGAGATTGTCGAGCTGGTCGTTGTATGTCTTCAGCACGCTCTCGAAATATTCCTTGGCCTGATAAACGTTCAGTTTAGCCTGAACGGCCTGCCGGCAGATGATATCGGGATTGACGGTCTGCTGCTGCATAGGGCATTCCTTTCGGAGGCGGAAAATATTTTTATGAAGCGACAAGAGGGATTTTAACCGGAATATACTATCAAGAACGCTCCGATTCGCCGCATTTCTTCGTGGAAGAGAATATTCCGTTACCTGTGGGTAACTTTTCGTTTTGATGTTATTATGGAGAAATTACCGGACGGAGAGGGGAAGGGAATCCATAGTAAATCCGTTAAGATTCGTGATGCGGCAAGAACCGGGAAACAGGATCCCGGGAGCTAACGCGGACGGGGAGCTTGACGACGCAACCGACTCACCCCTCCGCGGCGAAGAGGGCCGCCCCGAAGGCGCCCATGTACTGGGCGTCGGGCGCGATGAACGCCTCTGTTGAAAACGCGTCGCCGAGCATCCCGGCCAGAAACGGGTTATGCGCGACCACCCCGCCGGTGGTCACGAGTATTCCCTTCACTCCATCCATTTCTACGATCCTTTTCGCGACCGAGCTGAAAGCGCCTCGAACGATATCCTCGACCGCGACCCCCGCCCTGATCTTCTCGATCACCTCGGTCGCGG